>NZ_JCACLG010000017.1:0-73108 GCF_059505785.1 Kastovskya adunca
ACTTCATACTTCATACTTCATACTTCATACTTCATACTTCATACTTCATACTTCACCCTAGCCTCCGGCAACGGCTTCGCCGAACATACTTTCCTCACCGACTCAGCACTTTGCTACACTTCCCTGCTGCTCTAAAAAAAGCCCTCCCAGCGCAAGGTTGAGAGGGCTTGTTTGATTTGTGTGGTGTGAGGAGCAAAGCATATCTTTGCTTATCTCTAAGGCTAAGACCCTTGTATGACGGGTCAATGTCAATTGGATGACAAAAATGCGATCGCTACCTTGATCACTCCTAAACTACGAACTATGACCCCAGACTGATTAAAATTCTTGGTTAATTTATCAAGATTTCTTCAGAAGATTGACCTCAGAGGGATAGAAAGTTCTGATGTCATTTAGAGAGGGTTAAAGACATGATTAAATCTTGGATGGTGATTGGGGGAGTAACCTTCTTGGTTAGTTTGGGAAGCGCCTTGTTACGCCCTCGCGATCTCTTTTGGCAGAAGGACTTGGAGCGTCCTAACTGGCTATTTTTTGAGCCAGCTATCCCGTTGATCTGGACGGTGATTTTTGTCTGTGGCGCAATTTCTGCTTATATTGTTTGGGAAAATGACCCCGGTAGCTTGAAAACTTGGTTGCTAATGGGATGCTACCTGATGTTGGAAGTGATCACTGTTGCTTTTATTCCCGGAACATTGCGATCGCGTAGTCTCTTAGTTGGGACGCTTTTAGGCGGCTTGGGCGTCGTTGCAGGTATTTTGCTGACTCTTATTGTCTTGCCAATTTCTGGATGGGCTGCACTGTTGCTGGTTCCTTATCTAATTTGGAGTCCAATTGGCACCTACACGACTCGGAGGATGATTGAACTCAATCCTGAGGCAGCTTGAGAGTTGGGACGAGTTTTGGACAATAAATCACTTTTACCGAATTTTTCCCTCTTTTGTGACCCTCACTATCCCTTGGCTTCTAACTTGAAGCACTGGTATAAAATCGCAATGCAAACCGCCAAAAAACGATAGAAGCCAAGAGCAACCCCAACGCCAACGCCGCCGCACCCACTACCCAAACGAACTGGGTACGACCTAGCATTGCCTCTGCTGGTACGGTGGTTAAAAATGCCACGGGAACAACAAAGGTGAAAAAGAACCGATAAGCGGCAGGATAGGCAGCAATGGGGTAGCGACCCGCTTCTACTAAACCTCTGAGTACCTCAGTGACGTTGTAGATTTTGACAAACCAAATGCTGGTTGCGCCTAAGATAAACCAGAGGCTGTAGAGGCTGACGATGCCAAAAAAGATCGGAATGGCACTGACAAAGTAGTCTCCAATTTCTAAGCCCAGCTTTATACCTGCGTAGATAGTTAGCACGCCTCCAAAGATTAAATCTGGTAGTCCCCAAGGAGAAATGCTACGGGAGGAGAGCCAGAACTGACTGCTAATCGGTTTGAGCAGTACAAAATCCAGGGTACCTTGCTGCACTTGATCAACAATGCGATTGAGGTTGGGAACGAGGAAGGTGGCAGCAACGCCTTGTAAGGTGGTGAAAATTCCTAATACTATTAATGCTTCTTCCCAACTCCAGCCCTCGAAGTTGTAGTCTGTGCGGTAGAACAAAAACAGCCCAAATAGACTGCCAGCGAGGTTAGTCAAGCTGCTCAAGGCGGCAATCAGAAAGTTGATTCTGTATTCTAATTCAGCGGCGATCGCTGTACTCCAAAATAGCCTTAATACATGCAGGTAACGTATCATCGCCTCAGAATCTGCTGATGGGATATGTACGAGCCTATCGCATCTCCAACCGAGGCGATCGCTCTGACTAATTTTTTAAGAATTACTATTACAAAATTTATCCGCTCCCAGAGATTTAGCAAAAACTCTTGCTGAATCAGGACTTTTACGTAATTTTTGTCTAACCCCTTGACAGGATTTTGGTAATTCTCACTATAATTAGAAATGTTAACCCCAATGAGGCGAGGCAATGAGCAGTTCCGCTAACCGCAACAGCCTGTACCCTGACCAATTCAGCACGAATGAAGACCAAGCATTGCTCATCAGCCCAGAAGATTACAGCCTCCTAACCGACTTGTATCAACTGACAATGGCAGCTTGCTATACCGGGGAAGGTATAGAGCAAAAACAGGCGTCTTTTGAGATGTTTGTGAGACATTTGCCCAACGGTTATGGCTACTTAATCGCCATGGGGTTAGCGCAGGCGTTGGAGTATTTAGAGAAGTTTCGTTTCAGCGATGCTCAGATTGCTGCCTTGCAAGGGACAGGGATTTTTGAGGATGTACCGGAACGCTTTTGGTCGCTATTGCAGTCAGGGCAGTTTACAGGCGATGTTTGGGCAGTACCAGAAGGAACAGCGATTTTTGCCAATGAGCCGTTTTTGCGGATAGAAGCCCCTCTATGGCAAGCACAGGTGATAGAGACGTATCTCCTCAATACCATTAACTATCAAACACTGGTGGCAACGCGGTCAGCGCGGCTACGGGACAGTGCTGGGGAAGAGGCGAAGTTGCTAGAATTTGGCACCAGACGGGCATTTAGCCCCCAAGCATCAGTTTGGGCAGCAAGGGCGGCTTTAGCTGGTGGATTGGATGCGACATCAAATGTCTTAGCCGCCTTAAAGCTAGGACGTAAGCCCAGTGGGACAATGGCGCATTCTTTGGTAATGGCGATCGCTGCCATCTCCAGTAGCGAACAAGATGCCTTTACCACCTTCTATCGCTATTTTGACGGTGCTGCTTTATTAATTGATACCTACGATACAGTAGCCGCCGCCCAGACTCTGGCAGAAAGGGAAAGAGCCGGAGAAATTCAAGTGGCGGCGGTGCGTTTGGATTCTGGAGATTTAGCAACTCTGTCTCAAAAAGTGCGATCGCTCCTTCCCCACGTCACCATTTTTGCCAGTGGTGACTTGGATGAGTACGAAATTGCTCGGCTCAAAAATGCCGGAGCTTGCATCGACGGCTATGGATTGGGAACACGCCTAGTTACGGGAAATCCGGTAAATGGCATCTACAAACTAGTAGAAATTGATAATATTGCCACGATGAAGCAGTCAAGTAGCAAAGAAACCTATCCCGGACGCAAGCAAATCTACCGCCAATGTGTGAATAATCAATTCATCCAAGACCGATTAGGATTAGCCACCGAATCCCCCACAGAAAACGAACAACCCTTGCTGGAACTGGTAGTTAAACAAGGTCAACGCCTGCACCCGCCCGAATCTTTAGAGATAATTCAAAAGCGCACCGCCAAAAACGTCGCCGCCCTTCCCCCCTCAACCCGTCATCTCAATCAGCCAATTCCCCTCACCGTAGAAATCTCAGAGGCTCTCCAGCAGCTAACCCACCAAACCCAAGAACGCCTAAAGCAAGAAGCCTCGCGGACTCTAAATTATCGCTAAAGAAGGGTGAAGGATGAAGTATGAAGGGTGAAGGATGAAGTATGAAGGGTGAAGGATGAAGTATGAAGTATGAAATTTAAGAGATTTACTACCCGTTTTACTCTCCCTCTCTTCCTCTCCTTCTCTTACCTCCGTGCCCTCTGTGCCTCTGTGGTTTATTAAAACTCCCCCTACTCAGCACTAAAAAAATGGTCAACATCGCCTTATTCGGTACTAGTGCCGATCCTCCTACTTCTGCCCATCAAGCCATTCTCAATTGGCTAGCAGATCGCTATGACCATGTTGCAGTTTGGGCATCAGATAATCCCTTTAAATCTCACCAGACACCCTTAGAACATCGCTCAACGATGTTGAGGTTGCTGATTGAAAATGCCACCCCACCTAAAGGAAATATTGGTTTCTATCCCTTCCTTAGCAGTCCCAGAACCTTAGAAACCGTCGCCCAAGCACGGCGCTACTGGGGTACAAATGTAGATTTGACATTGGTAATTGGTTCTGATTTGGTGAGTCAGATGCCGCGTTGGCATCAAGTGGAAGAATTGTTAAAGCAAGTACAGTTGCTGGTTGTACCCCGTCCGGGCTATTCAATAGATGAGGAGGGAATAGCAGAATTGACGCAGCTAGGGGCAATAATAGCGATCGCTGACTTGCAAGTACCAGCAGTATCCTCAACAGCGTATCGTGAAAACAGGGATAAAGAAGCTGTCGCAGCTCCCGTTGAGGAATACATTCATCAAGAGCAGTTGTACGAATGCCAGGACGCGGCACCAAGCAGGTAAATAAACAGACACTAGCCAACTTTAAAGTCGGCGTCGATAACGCGATCTTTTCCGTTGATACCCAACAAAACCGCGTCCTCGTCCTGTTAGTGATGCGTCAGGAAGAACCGCATATCGGTCAGTGGAGCCTACCAGGAACATTAGTTCGTGAGGGAGAATCTTTAGAAGATGCCGCTCAACGGATTTTGGCAGAAAAAATCCGGGTCAATAACCTGTACCTGGAGCAACTCTACACCTTCGGCGGCCCTGAGCGCGATCCTAGGGAATCCCCCATCAGCTTTGGTGTGCGTTACCTCTCTGTCAGTTACTTCGCCCTAGTACGGTTTGAAGAAGCAGAACTGATTGCTGATGGCGTCAGCGGTATTGCTTGGTATCCGATCGAGCATCTTCCCCAGCTTGCTTTTGACCACAACAAAATTGTGGAGTACGGTTATCGTCGTCTTCGCAATAAGCTAGAGTATAGCCCCGTCGCCTTTGATGTCTTACCAGAAGTCTTTACCCTCAGCGATCTGTATCAGCTCTACACTACCGTTTTAGGGGAGAATTTCTCCGATTATTCCAACTTTCGCTCCCGCTTACTGAAGCTTGGGTTCTTATCCGATACAGGACTGAAAGTTTCACGAGGAGCTGGGCGTCCCGCTAGTTTGTATCGCTTTGATGCGGAAGCCTTTGCACCTTTAAAAGATAAGCCGTTGGTGTTTATTTGATGTCTTTTGTATCAGGTTACTATTCTTGAAAGCCTGAAAGCGCTATTTCTTGACACAAAGAAACGCAGGAATTTTAAATAAAATTTATTAAGCAAAAGTGAAAAGAGAAATAGGACAGCGTAAATAATTAAAAGGTTATAGTAAAGGGATGAATAAAGCCCTGACTAAGAACTAATTAAAAGAAAACACGTCGCAACACAAAGTTGGTTTATTTCTGCCTATTTATATGAAAAAACAAGCTTTATTATTTGCCGCTGATGTAGCTTATACATTTCCCCTAGGGAGAACTCTCTTTCGAGGAATTAATGCGGGAATCAACCCAGGGGATAAAGTTGCCTTAATTGGTGCTAATGGCGTTGGTAAATCAACGTTGCTGAAAATTTTGGCTGATAAAATTCAGCCAAGTTCTGGTTCAGTTATTAGTCACGGCTCAGTTTATTATCTGCCGCAAATTAGCACTATTCACCGCGAAAACAGAGATAGGACAGTTCTAAATTTCCTCAGTTCTATCACCGATGAATGGTGGGACGTGACAAACATTTTAGAATCTCAGCTTAGTACTACCCTGGATTTATCCTTGCCTGTAGGTAGCTTGAGTGGGGGAGAGATTACCAAGTTATTTCTAGCAATGGGTTTGTGCCAAAATCCTGAGGTTTTGTTACTGGATGAGCCAACCAATCACATGGACTTCTGCGCCTTAGAAAGTCTCAAAACCTTTTTGAATAACTTTTCCGGTGCTTTTGTAATTGTTTCTCATAAACCATTTTTCCTAGACCAAGTTGTAAATAAAACGTGGGACTTAACTGCTAGTTGCATAAAAGTTTATGGAGGTAATTATTCGCTTTACAGAGAGCAAAAGGAAGCAGATATACAAGCAACTCTCAGGAACCGAGAGGCGGCTAAAAAAGAGCTAAAGCGTGCTAAAGACGCGGCGGCAAAAGAACAACAACGTGCCGATCGCTCTCGACGAGAAGGGCGACTTCAAGCGCAAGACAGAAGCATGGGGAGAGCAGAACGAGGCGGTTTTGCAGAAATGGCATCTGCCTCTGCTGGCAAGGCTTCTACTAAGCATCAGGTAGCCGTGGCGAAAGCTAATCAAAAGATTGAAGAGTTAAAAATTAGGAAAAATAAGGTTACAAATATTCGTTTAGAAGAGGGGAGTAGTAAACGAGGAAAAAATTTAATTGATATTCAAGGGGCAAATTTAAGGGTAGGGAATGCTTGCCTTGTTGAGGATATTCAGTTTCATCTATCTTATGGCGATCGCGTGACTATTTCCGGTGCTAACGGTGCCGGAAAATCTAGCTTTGTCAAGGCGATTTTGAATAACATCAAGGATGATTCGATTTGTTTTGAATCAGGAGAAATTTCAGTTTCTCCAGGAATGAAGATTGTCTATCTCGATCAAAATTATGAACTGCTAGATAGAGAAAAGACAATTATCGAAAATATGCAACAAGCGAACTCAAGCCTCGATTATCAAGTTTTGAGACAGCAGCTAGGAAATTTTCTATTTTTTAACGATGAAGTGCATAAAAGCGTTGCCATGTTAAGTGGTGGGGAACTGGCGAGGTTAACGCTGGCAATCGTGGGGATTTGTGAAATTGATTTGCTGGTTCTTGATGAACCGACGAATAACCTAGATATAGAAACTGTTGAGCAGATTGTTGAAGCGTTGGAGGAGTATAGCGGCGCTCTTTTAGTTATATCCCATGACCTGGAATTTCTCGGCAAAATCAAAATCATGAAAGCTTTTAATCTAAAGAATAAAGCTTTAAAAACTACAGTTTATCTGCCTGATGAACTAGAGAATTATTATCAAGAACTTCTCAACTGAGATTCGGTTAAGTAAGTAGGCGTAAATAATTAAAGGTTTGTCATAAGAGCTAAAGACTCAAAACAAAGTTGAAGCCCTCGCTACAAAATCATTAAAATATTACACTACTTTACATTTGATTTATTTCCGCCTATTTATACCATTTCTCTTTTAAGGGGCTACCTATTAATTCCCCCAACAGGGCTTAAAAAAGGGGGAGCAAAAAAAATTATCTGTAGCAAGCATTTAGAGAATTGGTATTACTTAGTAAAGATTAGCGCTGAGACAAGTTATTTAGGTTAACCACTATGAAAATTGCGATCGCCCAAATCAATCCCACTATTGGCAACATTTCTGGTAACGTCCAACAAATCCTTCAGCTGGCAAAACAAGCAGTTGAGCAAAATGCCCGCCTGTTGCTGACACCAGAGCTTTCCCTATGCGGCTACCCTCCACGGGACTTGTTGCTAAATCCGGGCTTCGTTGAGGAAATATCTGCCACCTTGCAGCAACTGGCGCAGGATTTGCCTCCCCAGCTAGCGGTTTTAGTCGGCACCGTTGAACCCAATCCCAAAGCCCAGCAGGCTGGGGGTAAGCCGCTATTTAACAGCATTGCCCTCCTAGAGGCGGGTAAGGTGCAACAAATCTTTCACAAACGCCTCTTACCCACCTACGATGTTTTCGACGAATATCGCTACTTTGAACCGGGGCTACAAAGTAATTCTTTTACTCTTACCCCTCTCGACTCAGAAACAAGCACCCAAGATTCAGCCTTAAAAATCGGCGTCACCATCTGCGAAGACTTGTGGAATGATGAAGAGTTTTGGGGCAAACGCAGCTACCAAGCTGATCCAATCGCTGATTTAGCGCAACAGGGCGTTGATTTCATCGTCAACCTCTCCGCGTCTCCCTACAGCCTCGGCAAGCAAAAGCTACGGGAGGCGATGTTAAGGCATGGTGCCAAGCGTTACCAGCAGCCGATGATTTATACCAACCAGGTTGGGGGGAATGATGACTTGGTGTTTGATGGTAGAAGTGTTGCCTTCAATCGGGATGGGGAAATAGTCTGTCGAGCCGCCGCCTTTGAGACAGATTTAGCGATTGTAGAATTTGATGAGCGATCGCTTGACTTATTTCCCTCCAAAATTGCTCCAGTTCCCAGGAGTGAAGATGAGGAAATTTGGTCAGCCCTGGTATTGGGGGTGCGCGACTATACCCGCAAGTGTGGCTTTTCCCAGGTTGTAATTGGACTCAGTGGCGGGATTGACTCCTCGTTAGTAGCAGCGATCGCTACAGCGGCTTTAGGTGCAGAAAATGTCTTTGGCATTCTTATGCCCTCACCCTACAGTTCTGAACATTCAATTACCGACGCCGAAGAACTAGCCGCCAACTTGGGCATCACGATTCACACCCTGCCGATTGGGGAGTTGATGCAAGGGTACGACAAAACCTTAGAACCCCTCTTTGCGGGGACAGAATTTGGCATTGCCGAAGAAAATATTCAATCCCGGATTCGGGGCAATTTACTAATGGCAGTTGCCAACAAGTTTGGCTATCTCCTCCTCTCCACAGGCAACAAATCAGAAATGGCAGTCGGCTATTGCACCCTCTACGGCGATATGAACGGCGGGCTTGCCGTGATTGCCGATGTTCCCAAAACCCGCGTCTACTCCCTGTGTCAGTGGTTAAATCAGAAAGGAATGGCAACGAGTGCGTCGCGATCGCCAATCCCCAAAAATATCCTCACCAAACCCCCCAGTGCCGAACTCAAACCCGGTCAACTTGACCAAGACTCTCTACCCTCCTATGAAGTCTTAGATGACATCTTGAGTCGGATGATTCATCACCACCAATCCTCCGCCGAGATTGTCAAGGCAGGTCACAATCCGGTGATCGTCGATCAAGTGATGCGATTAGTCGCCCGTGCAGAATTCAAACGCCGACAGGCACCCCCAGGCATCAAAATTACTGACCGCGCCTTTGGTACAGGCTGGCGGATGCCGATCGCCAGTCGTTGGCTCAAATCCAACTCCCAGCAAGCCGACTGTGCAACCAATGGTCAAGACTGATCTAAAAAGAAAGCCCCACTAGTTCAGGTAGTGGGGCAACTTTCACGAGTTAGGATGTTCTCTTTTTAGCGATCGCTCTTGAGCGAGGAACTTATGCACTTCTAGCTAAAAGTTGTGCTGAATTAAGTATTCCGTGTGTTGACCTGACGTGCCATGTCTCGGAACGTATCCATGCTAGGGCCAGGGCGACGGCGATCGTTATTGGCGGGGGAGATTAAATAGTTGGGAGCAAATGTCGAGTGAGACTTGCCATTATTGGCGGCTGGGGGGTTGGGTTGAGCTTCGACTTTCACTTCTTTCACTTCTTTGGCAGCAGCTTTCTTTTTAGATTCTGGCTGCTTTTCGGTTTTTGCCGATTCGCCTTTGGGGCGCTCGACTGTCGCCACCGCTGCTTTAGCCGGTTCTGGTTGCTTTTCGGTTTTTGTTGGCTCGGCTTTGGCTTTGGTTGATGCTGTCGGCTCGGCTTTGGCTTTGGTTGATGCTGTTGGCTCGGCTTTGGCTTTAGTTGATGCTGTCGGCTCGGCTTTGGCTTTGGTTGATGCTGAGGTTTTCTCTTGGCTGACTGGCTTCACATCACCAGTTTCGTCTAGCTCTAGGAAATATCCACTGCCTTTTTTGCCTTTGGGGGCGGGTAAGGACTTGTCTTCAGATTTGGCGTCAGATTTCTTCCCGCCCAAAATCCCGCCAAAAAATGCGGCAAGACCGCTAAAGATTTTTTTGATAAAACCAAACATTTACTAATACTCCTGGTGATTAGATGAATTCTTTACAGCCCCCAACGTTGGAGGCGACGCTTCTATACTTCTACAAAACTATTACTGCAACTGCCCAGTTAATCATGACTTCTTGTATATCTGGGTTTGCAAAATTGTCAGCCAGATCGAATTATCAATTTTTATGGCAGACATGTGCAAGATTCTGTCTGTCTTCTTTACAAAACTTTACTACTGTCCGATTTGGATACAGTGACGCTGATTCTGCTCAGAAAATAGTGCGGACTTAACTTACTTTATAAACACTCACGATTATCTCATAGTTCTCGCTCAAGCTGATGCCAATCAGTAGGGTGTAACACTCCTATGCGTCACCTGCTCACAGCGCTATCTAGACTAGGGATAAATCAAGTCATAGATTAACCAGACCGAAGATGAACAGTGCAATTCAGCGCAATCCCGTTTTACTCGTTCATGGTATCAGCGATACAACGACTGTATTTAATAGCATGTCGGCTTACCTTGCCCAGAAGGGTTGGCGGGTACATAGCTTTAACCTGACCCCTAACAATGGTTCTATGGGACTAGAGCGCCTCGCCGCGCAAGTCACTGATTATATCGACCGAAACTTTGCCCCCAATCAACCCATCGATTTGGTTGGCTTTAGCATGGGGGGAATTGTGACGCGTTACTACCTCCAGCGTTTGGGAGGAATAGAACGAGTACAGCGCTATATCAACATTTCTGCCCCCAACAACGGTACGGTTGTGGGCTACTTATCTTGGCATCTAGGTTGCGCGCAGATGCGCCCTGGTAGCCCGCTTCTGGATGATTTGAATCAAGATGTTGCCGAGACTCTAGGACGCATTCAGGTGACTTACATCTGGACGCCGATGGATTTGATGATTTTTCCGGCACATAGTTCTCAGCTACCTGTAGGAAAAGAGGTGATACTGCCTGTTCCTCTACATTCTTTGATGTTGAGCGATTCGAGAAGCCTCAAAGCTGTGGAAGCCGCACTTTCTGAGCCGATTGCCGCTCAAGGTAGGAAATTAGAAGTAGGCGAAGCCTTGGTGAGAAGCGATCGCCCTTAAAGAAAGTCAGCGCTTTTAGGCTCTCATGACCAATAACTCCAACACCCGCAACCCCGTCCTACTAGTACACGGCATCATCAGAACCTCTGCCATTTTCCACAGAATGTCTACATTCTTGAGCGATCGGGGTTGGTCTACCTACAGCTTCAACCTAAAACCCAACAATGGCAGCTTAGGACTCAACCAATTAGCCGCTCAAGTGGCAGATTACATCGATCAGACCTTTGCGCCGGATCAACCTCTGGATCTGGTGGGCTTGAGTATGGGAGGTTTGGTGACACGCTACTACGTGCAGCGACTGGGCGGTATTGACCGCGTGCAGCGATTGATCACCATCTCTGCGCCTCATCAAGGCACTCAGATGGCGTACCTCTCATCACGCCTTGGCTGCGTGCAGATGCGTCCGGGGAGTCCTTTCATTGCAGATTTAGCTCGAGATGTCGAGATGCTGGAACGCCTCAACTTCACTTCTATCTGGACGCCGTGGGATTTTATTATTGTGCCTGCCCAAAGTTCGCAGATGCCTATCGGTCGAGAGGTAAAGCTGTCGGTTTTTATTCATTCCCGCATGGTGAGAAATACCAAAACCCTGCACGCCGTAGCCGCCGCTTTGTCGGAGCCGCTTATTCCTCCTCTGCTACATTCTCGTTAACTTCTAGTAAACCGGGTGGGGGAGTAATTTCAATGCGACGGCTTTCCAGGTCTACGACTGGTGCGATCGCCTTAACAAAAGGAATCAAAACCGTGGTAGGTTTTACTACTTTTTTCCGCTTCGCTTTGGCTTGGCGTTGCTTACTGAGGCGGTTTGGTAGAGGCACTTCTGGCTTCGGTGCTTCAGGTTCCGGTTGCTGGTGTAGCTGTACCTCAAGTAAATCATTTCCCGCCGGAATCACATCCACAACCACGCCGATTGCTTCCCCCGTCAGTTGATTGAAGACTTCTAGAGTCAGCAAGTCCTGCACATGGTATTCGTCTTCTTTAAGCTGAGGGCGATCGCTATCCGGCACCAAAAGTTGCGCCCCCCGCAAGGCGTCTGCCTGTTCGCGAGTTTCTACCCCAGCTAGCTGCACGATGTACAGTCCTTTGCCAGGGACACCACGCCCCCGCAGCAGTTTTACGGTTTCGGGTTCAGTTTCACCGGGGCGCATTAGCCAACGCTGTCCTGGTATCTCAAACCGTTCGGGAAAATCTGAACTGGAATAAATCCGTAGTTCCCCTTTCAAACCTTGGGGTGCAACAATTTTGCCGATTTGTAACCAGCTAGACACCAACTGATCTCCTTTGACTATTCCCATGACTTTGTGATGCAACTAGTACCCGCACAAAAACTACTCCCACTCCTATCACGATTTTTTTGCTGATGAACTTGACATCCTCCCCGCACCTAAAAGGTGCGGGGATTCCAAAGATTACTCTTTGGGTTTCCTCTTTCCACGAGTTGACTTACTTGGAGGAGTTTCCTCACCCAAGTATTGGTCAGTCTCTCCAGAGGCGTTCACCTCGACTACGCTCGGTGAGCGAAGCCGAACCGACGTTCCTGTATGCCCTACAGTACGCAATCCCTTTTCTAATATATTTCGAGCAGCATTCCAGTCTCTGTCTTGAGTGTGTCCGCATTGAGTACAAATATGCGTTCTTACACTCAAAGCTTTCTTGACGACTTTTCCGCAGTTAGAGCAATTTTGGGAGGTGTAATGAGGCGGCACGGCAACCGTAACTACTCCAAACACTTTTCCAAAATACTCTACCCAAGAACGAAACTGCGTCCACGCCGCATCACTAATTGACTTAGCCAAATGGCGATTCCTCACCATGTTTTTCACCTTCAAGTCCTCGTAGGCTACCAAGTCGTTAGACTGGACTACGCACCTTGCCAACTTCACGGCAAAGTCTTTACGCTGCCTACTTACCTTGAGGTGTTTTCGCGCCAGTTTATTTCTCAACTTGGCTCTATTATTAGAACCAAGTTTAGTCCTACTCATTCGCCTAGACAGGCGTTTAAGGGACTTCTCACTTTTACGCAGGTGACGCGGGTTTTCAATGGTTGTCCCGTCACTATCACTATAGAAGTGAGTCAATCCCACATCTAGCCCAATAGTTTTAAAAGTTGGTTCTCGCAACTCTTTTCGCTCTACATTCAGACAAAACTGGGCGTAATAGCCATCAGCACGACGTACTACTCGCACTCTTTTGATTTGTTCTATTTGGTAGTAGTGTAAGTCGCGAGTTCCCCACAGCTTAAACGTTCCAGCTTCAAATCCATCGGTGAAGGTAATACTCCTTCTGTCGGACGTAAGCTTCCATCCACTAGTCTTGTACTCAACACTTGCTCTTGTTTGATGCTTTTTGAAGCGTGGATATCCTTTTTTCCCTGGTAAGTGCTTTTGGCAATTATCGAAGAATTTAGCAATCGCACTCCAGGCTCTTTCCGCCATTGACTGACGTGCCATTGAGTTAAGCTTCTTTACCCAAGGGAATTCAGGATTATCTGCCAAAACTTTGCAGTACTTGTTTAGGTCGTACCTCCCTATTCCTTGGTTATCCATCCAGTATTTGAGGCAGCTATTTCTAACAAAACGGGCAGTACGTAGCGCTTCGTCCATTGCGCGGTACTGCCCGTCTGTTCCTTGTAATTTAGCCTCAAAGACTAGCATTTTATGTCAATTAACTTGACATAACTATATCCCAATTTACGGGCTGGTAGCCAAGCTCATTGGATATTATTGGAACATCGAGTTCCCATAATATCCCGCCTTATATCCCCGCCTTGAAAGCGCAGGGTTTTACGGCGCTTTCGATAAAACATCGTTTATCCGCCGACGGGTAATGCGGCTTGCCGATACACTTGTTCCGCCACTCCCGCTAGACGCTGCATCCCGATGGCGATTTCTTCATCGCTAGCGGTGAGGCTGATGCGGATACATTCGGCTTTGTGAGGCCAATCTTCTCGCAAACCAGGGAAGAATGAACTACCCGGCACAACAATGATGCCCACTTGCTTGAGTTGCTGATAAAACTCCCAATCGGTAATCGGCAAGTCTTTGAGCCACAACCAGGCAAAAATCGCCCCTTCGCCACGATGTAAAAACCACGGCAGGTCTTTAGACATGAATTGATCGAGGGTATCCTCCAGCACCTTAAACTTTTGCTGGTAGTGGGGACGAATCACATTTTCCGCAATATCCGCTAAGGCACCAGAGGCGATCGCACGGGCGGCGATCGCTTGCCCATAACGGGGAGAATGAATACACAAGTTTGTTTGGAACGACTCCAATATCCCGACTAACTTCGGATCGCCAATTGCCACTCCAATCCGTTCCCCTGGTAGCCCTGCCTTAGATAGGCTCATACAGTGCAAGAGATTGCCACCAAAGGAGGGCGTCATTTCGGTGAAATTCAACGCCGGGAAGGGAGGGGCATAGGCGGAATCGATCAGCACGGGAATATCATCAGGTGCTGCCAAATCTGCAATTTTTTGTACCTCTTCATCCGTGAGGACGTTTCCGGTGGGGTTACAGGGACGAGAGAAAATGACGCAACCTGTATTGGTTGTCAGTTTCAACTGACTGAAGTCCGGGCGATACTTAAAGCGATGCGCCGCCTCGTCAACTTCCAAGGTGGGTTTGTAGGCAATTACGGATTCTGGCGTTAAGCTGACGCCGCCGTATCCTGTGTATTCCGGGCTGAGGGGCAAAACGACTTGTTTAAGATTGCCTTGCTTGTCGTAGCCTCCGAAGGCATTGGCGGCGTAGAAGTAGATTGACTGCGAACCTGGGGTAATCAGGACATTGCGATCGCTTAAATTCAATCCGTAGCGCTGATTGAAATCCTTAACAATCGCCTCAATCAGGGGCTGATATCCCTGACTAGAGCCGTAACGGCAAACTACCTCGCCGTACTCCTGACTCGCCAAAAGTTCCGCCGTGCAATCTCGCCACAGTTGCTCAACCTCTGGCAAAATCACTGGGTTTCCCGCACTGAGATTAATAAATTCCTGTCCGCCCCCAGCTCGCAGTGTTTCGATAATGTCTTTCATGATTGCCCGTACCCCGGTGAGGTTGGACATTTCGGTGCCAAATTTAGTCAGAGCAGGGTTCATAGACATTTAGATAAAAATTCGTTAAAAGGTGAACAAGTCGAGCGGCTGGGGATTCGTCACCGTCGCTTTCTAAGGCGTCAAAAGTAGTGTCAAGACCACTAAACGCCGGAACGGTACTTACTAATTTAACCGCAAATTCTCGCCTTACAAAGTCGGCTACTTTTTCAGGTGGGCTGGCGTTACTACACCTAAGATGGCACTTCTCTACATCTCTAGATTGATGAGTACTCGATCTAAAAGCACAACTATATCAATGTAAATGATGAAATAATTCTGCTTTTGTAAGCATTCAGCTGAAAAAGTAGACGGAGGAAAATATGGTTGTAACTGCTCACAAACGTGCCGTTGGAGTATTTTCCAACCCTGAAGAAGCCAAGGAAGCACTAAATGAATTGAAAGCTTCCGGCTTTTCGATGGATAACGTTTCCCTCATTGCCAAGCAGGCAGAGCAGAACCAAGAGCTTGCTGGTGCCAAAATGAGCGATCGCATTGGTGAACAAGATGTAAATACTCCCACAGCAGTAATTGCTAACGTTGCCACAGGTACGTTCTGGGGCACTATCTTAGTGGGTCTAAGTAGTCTCGCTATTCCCGGCGTCGGCCCTGTGCTAGCCGCTGGTAGTCTTGGTGTCGCTCTAGTCAGTGCCACGGCAGGGCTGGGGCTGGGAACCGCTGCTGCTAATGGTTTGGTGAAGGCGCTGTCTGATTTAAGCATTCCCGAAGAACAAGCGAGAATTTATAGCGATCGCCTGATTGGAAGTGCTTCTTTGGTCATAGTAGAGGGTACAGAGGACGAAATTAATCGTGCCAAACCCATCTTGAGCGACCGAGGGATTCAAGATTGGGGCGTTTATGATTCTCCAGAGGGGACGGATACTCAATCCGCCTAATTAGTGGGGATCGAATTCAACAGGTGTAAATTTCTCGGCGCGCTCGGTAAAGGCGATCGCTGTGGGCGATCGCCTTTACCGATACGGCTGCCATTGGGGGAGCTAAAGATTAGTCTCGAATACCTGATGGCGGCTGTATCGGAT
The DNA here is from genome assembly GCF_059505785.1 of Kastovskya adunca. NCBI lineage: Bacteria > Bacillati > Cyanobacteriota > Cyanophyceae > Coleofasciculales > Coleofasciculaceae > Kastovskya > Kastovskya adunca. The sequence goes on from NZ_JCACLG010000017.1 coordinate 15,721, forward strand.
GGGTTCGACCCACGGTAACCGCGCTTAAACACCCAGAAAAGAGAGATATAAAACTTCATAAATCATCTAGGATTGCTATAGTTAAAAACTCAACATAATATGGCTATTTGGCAAGCTGATTTTTATCGGCGTCCCCAGCAAGATCAACAAGGGCAGACGCTGTGGGAACTGCTACTCTGTGATCCGACACGCCGCTTTACCTACGAGGCAATCTGCCCCCAAACAGAAGTCAACATTGACTGGCTGCTGTCGCAACTGCAACAGGCGGCGACTAGGCAGCAGTTGCCAGAAGTCATGCAAATTTTTCGCCCCCAGTGCCTAGAGATATTTCAGGCAGCAGGGCAGCAACTCGGGATCAAAATCGACCCGACCCGACGCACAACCGCTTTGAAGCAATGGTTACAGGAACGAACCGCTAACCTTCCGGGTTACGACCCCTTAGCCCTTGATAAACCCCCTCCTGTCCCGCTCCCGGATCATCTCTGGGGCGATCGCTGGCGCTTTGCAACGCTACCTGCGGGTCAATTGGTAGAGGCATTTAGTGATCGCCCCATTCCCATTTTGCAGATGCCAGAGTTTCTTTTGCCCCTCAATCTCGGTTTAGCCTCCACCGTACCCATCCCCGGCGTGGTGATTTATGGAGGACGCCAGTCTATGCGGTTGGCGCATTGGCTACAGAATACTCAACCCGTGGCACTCAACTACATCATCGGGCCTCCCGATGGCTTGGTATTACATGCCGGGTTGGTTGACCGTTGGATTGTTGCTACTTTTGAAGACTCAGAAGTTGCCGCCGCCGCACGGACTTATGAAGAGCGCAAGTTACCGAGCAAAGGATTGCATTTTTTGGTCGTGCAACCTGACGAGTCAGGCATGACCTACAGCGGCTTTTGGTTGTTAAAACCACCTGAATTAACTCTCTAATCAAATAGCAGAGCGAGAGCAAATTTTGTTTGGAAACTGCCAAAATTGTTATTCAGAATTTGGGCTATCTACAGTACTTCTGCAACATAAATTAACATTTTAATCGTATTGTTATAAAACCATTTGACTCTTTTTTAAAACCAACTAGCTTGAGATTTATTATTACAAAAAAGTTAGCACTGTGGATAGATGCAAACTACTACAGACACTCCGACACTGTAATAGTTGATACAAAATTTTTTTGGAAAATATTCGTGAATAAAGATCAAAAAACTCCAAAACAAGAAGTTAGTGCTGATGTCGATACCTATGACCGGGGTATTGTGCCAGCAGAAACAGCCGCTCGCAAAGAGCGAGAAGGAGATCAGTTTAAAGCAACTCCGAATCAAGATAAAAATGCCGCTGCCGGAACTGACAAGGAAGCGGCTCGTCCGGATAGCATCAACACAACCGAGGGTTACACCACTGATAAAGAGGGTTTGACCAATAACTATGCAATTGAACCCGAAATGTACGTCAACGAACCGGGGGATATGGCGCAAGAAGACGACCAAGACAAAGCAGAACGCGCTGAAGAAATTGCTGAGGCAAACGAAGATAAAGAAGGCGAATTGACGATGGAAAAAGATCAGCGTGGTAAGGGCCCAGGAATGATATAGATAGCTTTGAAGGTTGATACAGTAACTAACTCACACCACCTTTAGATGAATCTACGTCCGCTACGGCGGACTTTTTTATGTTTGATTAGTCGGTTTTAGATGTAGCAGTCGCCCCAGAGATTAGGGTATTCCTGATTCTCTAAAAGCAAGTGCTGGTTGAATCTTAAACTCATCGACTCAGGACTTTGCTATAAAATAGCTTGGCATTGCACAGCGACGACAGGACAAGGCAAAAACAATGGCTGAAGCGAAGATTGGGGTGATTGGCGGTAGCGGGCTTTATAAAATGGAAGCCCTCAAAGATGTGGAAGAGGTACAGATTGATACGCCTTTTGGTTCGCCTTCTGATGCCTTAATTGTGGGAACCCTGGATGGGACGCCTGTGGCTTTCCTGGCGCGTCACGGACGTAATCATCATCTGATGCCGTCGGAATTGCCCTTTCGCGCCAATATCCACGCCATGAAGCAGTTGGGTGTGGAATATCTGATCTCAGCCTCGGCGGTAGGTTCTCTAAAAGCAGAAGCGAAACCGTTGGATATGGTGGTTCCGGATCAATTTATCGACCGGACAAAGAATCGCGTTTCGACCTTTTTTGGGGAAGGGATTGTGGCTCACATTGCCTTTGCTGACCCGGTTTGCAATCACCTAGCGGGGGTAGTAGCAGACGCGATCGCCTCTTTAAATCTCCCGGATGTTACCCTCCATCGCGGCGGAACTTACGTTTGTATGGAAGGCCCAGCCTTTTCTACAAAAGCTGAATCTAACCTCTACCGCAGTTGGGGGGCAACGGTCATCGGGATGACAAATTTACCAGAGGCAAAGTTAGCCAGAGAAGCAGAAATTGCCTACGCCACTTTGGCGCTGGTGACAGATTACGACTGCTGGCATCCTGATCATGACAGTGTCACTGTAGAGATGGTGATTGGGAATCTACAACGTAATGCGGTGAATGCTCAGAAGGTGATTCAGGAAACTGTGCGGCGTCTGAGCGAAAATCCGCCAACATCCGAGGCTCACTCGGCGTTGAAGTATGCGATTTTGACACAATTGGATAAGGTTCCGGCGGCGACGAAGCAGAAGTTGGAGTTGTTGTTGAAGAAGTATTTGTAGAGTTGCTCTGCCAATCCTTCTCTACTAGCTAATCAATTCTTGGAACTGCTCGTGGGAGCGAATAGTGGCAAAACTGGAGTCAGTTTTTGCTGTTTCTCGACATTGGGGAGCGAGTTCAATTGCCTGTTTGAGGTGTTGTAGGGTTAGCTCAATGTTGTCTTGTAAGGCATAACAGCAGGCTTTGCCGTACCAACCTAGATAGCGATCGCCATCAAGTTGAATCGCTCGATCGCAAGCGGCGATCGCTTCGTCGTGTTGTTGTAATTTTGCCAGCACAACGCCTCGGAGAAACCAGCACTCCGGCAGATCAGCTTGCAGTTGTAGCGCTCGATCGCAGCAGACGAGGGCTTCTAACTCCCGTTGTAGTTCCGCCAAGGCAAACCCTTGGAGAAGCCACAGGTCAACCAGATCGGGCTTAACAGGAATTACTCGATCAAAAGCGATAACGGCTTCTTGGTAGCGCCTCAAAACATGTAAGGCTAAACCTCGACCGTACCAAGCATCAGAGGAATCCGGCTTGATTTGAATCGCTCGGTCGTAGGAAGCGATCGCCTCTTCGTAGCGATACAAGTTGAGTAAGTCATTTCCTTGCAGTTCCCAAGCTTCAACTAGGTTAGGGTCGATTTCAAGGGCTTGCTCAAAGGAGCTGACTGCTTCTTGATGCTGCTGCAAATCGTATAATATTGCGCCTCGGACAAACCAAATTTCAGCCAGGTCAGGGGCGATTTGCAGGGCTTGCTCAAAGGAGGCAATGGCTTCTGCGTCCTGCTCTAACTGAAGTAATGCCTTCCCTCGGTTACTCCAGGCGAGTGCGTTTTCTGGCTGAGTTTGCAGGGCTTGGTCATAGGAGGCGATCGCTTCTTCAAAGCATTGCGAGTTTAGCCAAACATTACCCCGGTCAAACCAAGCATCAGCAGGTGTTCGGTCGCCCCAGTCCCCCTCAACTTGCAGGGCTTGGTCATAGGCAGCGATCGCCTCATCGTAGCGCTGTAACTCAGCTAGCACAATGCCTTGGTTATACCAAGCCAGAGCAAAGTTAGGTTCGAGTTCAACGGCTTGCTTGTAGGCAGCGATCGCTGCTTGATAATTTTGCAGGTTAAAAAATTCATTACCTCGATCCAACCAAAGATCGGGATCGTCTGACAAGAGAAAGTCTTGAAGGTTCATTCTATAAAGTTCTGAGTGCTGACGTGAGGATAACCGTTCATCCCAGATTTGTGCGCGATCGCTCTTAAACAGCCAAGGCGCACAAGGAGTATTTACAGGGCTGAATTTCTCTATACCACCTGATAAACGAAGCTAAGAGTTGCCCAAGCGTTCATATCCAGCACGTAGCTATCGGAAACTGTACCCATCACGTCTGTAACGGCGGCAGAAGTCTCTGGCTTTTGCATCACACTGGCTTGATGTAAGTCTTGCAACACTGCCCTAGAGACCTCTAAGGGGTTAAATAAGTCACTAATCCGCTCGCTTTCTCCTTTGGGACGACGAGCAACTTCCATTGCCGCCAGCGCTTTTGTAAAGGGTGCCCGACTACAGATTAATTGAATTTCCACCAACCCAGCAGGGCCAGCCACCGTCCACTCAAAGGCGGCATCGGGATCGGGCACACTGAATGTTGATTGAGGAGCGATGATGGCATCTTTTAGGGGAGATTTATTATCGAATGCCTCAGCTTCTGGCGAGGAACCGACGGAATAAAACGCGATCGCGCTGCCGCTACTATCCATTCCGAGTAGGAGGAAATACACCGGGCGATCGCTGAGGTTCTCCACCCGATAACGGATGCGGCTCCCCGCTGGCACCGTAGGCACACCAACGTCTGATCCCACCGTTGCCAGTTCGCGCACCTTCTTGTCCAGTGACGCTGTTGCCCGCAAGCTTTCTCGCTGCATGATAGTCATCGGATTGGGATTGACCATCTCCAAAGAGGCTCGGATACCCAAATGCGAAGCGCCTTCATTGGCGGTCAAACGCAATAGCTTCGCCGCCAGCAACGTTTTCAGCCTATAGGTGAGGCGATTGACTGCCGACTTCACTGCCTCCCCAGCCACGCCTGCGGTGTTGCGAATCGAATCATCCGCTAGATAAAACAGCCCATAGCCCCCTTGAGACATCACCGCCTCACTCCCGTCCTGGCTCGCCAAATCCTTTGCCGCCGAGGGGGAACCTGATGCGGCGGCATTAACCTGATGCACTTTGCCGAACACATAATCGGCGGGTTGTTCTCCCGCCACAACTACCGAGGAAACAGAGGAAATTGCGGCAAATGCACTGGTGGCATCCACCCGTTCAATCCGTTCTAGGTGCGAATCTAGGGCGACCGTTAAGCGGATATGGCGGGGCAATACCCGAATCGCTTCACGCACCAACTGCCCTATCTGAATTTGGTCATTTTCCGGGGCTTCCGTGCCGATCAGCCGTGCCCTTGCCATCAGACCCTCCCGCGACCGAATCTGAAGCTGGAGGGGCTTAGATGCGGCGCTGACAGCGGAAATGCCGCTGTCAGCAGAGGACTCTTCAGATTTGTTTGTTTGAGTTGGTAACAACGTCACTACAGAATTGGGTTCGTAATGCTCCAGAACCAGTGCGGGTAATCCGGCTAGCCAGAGCAATGCCGTTTTGCCATTGTCTTCCAGCCCCTTGACAACACCATCTGCACCCAGACCGGGATCGGGCGGTAGGTACTGTCCCAGCAGGAGGTGTTCTTGGCTTTTTTGCCCCGTTAGCCTTGGCTGTTGGTCTTTGCCCACTAGTTGCTCGACCAGACCAGCCGCGCGACTGAGGCTAACTTGTATGGTGGTTGCTGGGGTAGCTTGCCACAGATGTTGCGTCAGGGCATAGGTAAATAAGCCAGCGCTAAATCCTCCCCATTGTCTTTCCGTTGCCTGCTGACTAGGGCCGGCAGCCGCTAGTACAACTCCTGGCATCTGATTGAGCTTGTCTTGGTGCTGGAGCTGTTCTCGTGATAACTTGAGCCGTTGTAGCAGTTGGTCTTGAAACGCCAGCTCTGCGAGGCTAAAACCGTCGCTGGGTGCGGTGGGGCTAGTACGGACTCGCAAGGTTCCCTGGAGAGTCTCACCGTTCCCGGCGTAGCTGGTATCGAGGATAGTTGTAACATTGTCCGTCGGCAGCGATCGCAACAACAACAACAGTGTTTCTTCTAGTAGCCCATTGGCGGCTCCTCCTTTACCCGCAGCTATCCCGTCCACTGGTACCAATGTATTAGTGGAGCGCTTAAAGTCCTGAAGGTTGAGGTCAGTTTCCGCCGTAGCGATCGCCAGTGGCGACTCAGACGTGAGATTGACACGACTTCCATAACCGCTGAAGTGAAAAACCACTACATCTCCAGCAACGGCTTGTTCGCTCAGATGCTCTAGAAATGCCGTTTCGATATTTTCCCGCGTCGCTTGGCTATCCGTCAGCGTCAGAATGTCGCTGGCATTAAACCCAAAACGATGAATTAACAGCTCTCGTTGAAGTTCGACATCGATGGCACAACCCGTGAGGGCTGTACCGCGTGGGTATTGGTTAATACCCACCAGTAGCGCCAACTTCCGCGCCCCAGGTTGTGCTAATGCCTGTAAGTAGCGGTCTAATAGCGGTACCGCCGAGCTTGGCTTGCTCAAGAGTGATAACACCGTTTGGCTCACTCCCAGCGCCCCTAGCGCCAAACTAGCTTGTTGCAAAAAAGTCCGCCGATTATGTCTCATATCAGCTATCAGCTTTCCCCTGTATCAGCTATAGCCTACCAGGAATGAGCAATTCAGATGGTAACAACATGAGCCGATCAAGCTATTCAACCGCGATCTGACCACTTGACAACACGCGGCTGAAAATTTGAACCTGCATCAACTGAATTGACGTATCCTCAAGCCTTTAGGTTGCCTAATGGTGGCAAAGCCTGCCGAGACAGGCTTTACCCTCCTTGATTTTCCGTAGTCCCCATGACTTAGTTTGTGCCGTCGCCATCTGACGACATTGACTCCTCAGTCGCGTGTTAGAAGCGAAATGAGCGGCACAGACCAATTGATTACTGAACTGGCGTTCTATGCATTTGCTGCTCCCTTCATTGCGCCGATCAGTTCCGCTGCTACCTCTGGACGAGAGAACTGTGGTGGGGGTAACTCACCCCGGCGCAACATCTCCCGTACCTTTGTCCCTGATAGGTGAATCCGCTCTTCAGGTTTGCTGGGGCTAGTCTTCGTTGTCGCCATCTGTTCTGTGCGCTTGCAGTAGAAGGCGTGTTCAAACTTCATTGGCACAATCCCCAACTCCCCAGGCTCAAACTCCTCGAAGATATGTTGAGCATCATAGGTACCGTAGTAGTCACCCACTCCAGCATGATCGCGTCCCACGATGAAGTGGGTACAGCCGTAGTTTTTACGCACTAACGCATGAAAGATGGCTTCGCGGGGGCCAGCATAGCGCATAGCGGCGGGATTAATCGCTAAAATCACCCGGTCTTGAGGATAGTAATGCTCCAGCATGATCTCGTAGCAGCGCATCCGTACATCTGCCGGGATGTCATCGCTTTTCGTTGCACCGACTAAGGGATGGAGGAAAAGACCATCTACGGTTTCTAACGCACACTTTTGGATGTACTCGTGCGCTCTATGGATGGGGTTGCGAGTCTGGAAGCCCACAACTGTCTTCCAGCCTTTTTCTTTGAAAAGGGCGCGAGACTCAGCCGGATCTATTTGGTATTTGGGAAATTGGGGATGAGGATCGCGTTCTAGCAACCAAACTGAACCGGAAAGATTGACCGCTCCCTGGTCATAAACGACCTGGACGCCAGGATGCTTTGCTTCATCAGTGCGGTAGACATTGATTGCCTCGCGCTGCTTATCGTAGCGATACTTTTGCGTCAGTTCCAGCACGCCCACAAAACGACCTGTGGGGTCATCTAGGCGCACTAAGCTCCCTTCCTTGAGCGGTGCGGCGACTTCTTCATCAACGGAAAGTGTCACCGGAATTGACCAAGGCAGACCATTGGCAAGACGCATTTGGTCAACAACAGATTGGTAGTCGGCTTCCTCCATGAAGCCAGTCAGAGGACTAAACCCCCCAATGGCAATCATTACTAAATCGGAGGTGGTGCGTTCATCCAGTTGCACTCTGGGGAGAGAGTCGGCTTTCTCTAGAAATTCTTGTTTTTGTTCGGGTGTAGCAATGCGATTAATTAGCTGACCGCCGTGAGGCGCTATGCCATCTGGACGAAGAGTCATGTCAATATTAAGAATTGTAGCTGCAAAGATTTATCGTACCAATTTATCGAACCAGACGCTGAAAAGGTGCAGCACTTGGCAGAGGATAATTTTGTAGTAGGGGTATAGGGTATATGCCCATTAAACCAACGGTGGAAACCGAAACATTAAAGGGAGCAAGCCTTGCGCCCCTACAAAAATGTTCTGAAGAAATTTAATTTGCGTGCAATATGTAGTTTTTCTTAAAGTACTCCTTTAAGTTTGCTGAGAAAATTCTTCTGGATCGATTCCCCAATTCACCCAGCGTATTGCTTCACGAGCTGATGTCATAGCTGGCGGCACTCGCAATACATGAATATAGCCTGTACTTGGGCAAGTCATTTTCAACAGATAAATTAGCTCTTTTTGCGGAAAGCCATTATCCTTCTCAAAATCATATATATCGATGTCAAATCTTTCAATATCATCGCTAATTCTTAAGAGAGTATATTCTTTCCAAGTATCTAAGACTTCCGCTTCTAGCTCCTGACAAATTCTGGCGTAGCCAATTCCCTGAATTAATACTCGTCTAAGTTCAGCATTTTCTTCTTCTAAAAGCCATTGCGATCGCCACTGAGTTGGATGTATCTTGCCGTACTTCTCAGGTAATGTTACGCCGTGGTAAGAGTAGAGGCTGTAGCCATCAGCAAATTGAAGGGCAGGTTCACCTTCTGCGTGGAGGCGTTGTTGGTTGTCTAAGGAGATTTTGCGGGGGCGATCGCATACAACTACAAGTTTTTTCAAAAGAGTAAATCCAGCCACAAGATTCAGCTAGTAACTGAAACGCCATCCACTTTTTTGAACTGTAAGTGCAATTTAAGACGGAAATACAGAAGTCAAACCAACCACCATAACAAGCCCAAACTTCCCGTTCTGTGTAGTAACAAAATTGACGCTCCAGCTCGCTCTCCAGCAGTTTTCCAATTTGATTCCACAGTTTGCCATCTAGTGTATTGTCTATTTGACTCCATAGTTCCTTCTCTAATTCCCTGCCGATGGAGTTCCACAATTCGCTATTTAAAAATCTTCCCAATTGGTTCAAAATAACAGTATTAAAAGCCTCATGAGGACTATTAAAAAATAGAAGATGAGGTTGTTGTTTACCCATCAAAGAGTAAGCCACTCTAACCGCGTTTGCTGCTTTCTTACGATCGAGCGGCTCAGTGGAAAGGGCAATTTGCCTCCATTTCTCATGGATAACCGGAATCAACGCTTCTTGTTCAGGGGTAAGTTGGCTGATAATTTCCGTCATGGCAAGTTATAGGGATGATGGGAATAAAGCGGTTGGAGTATTTGCGATCGCCACCATAGTCCTTTGACGTACAAGCTTCTACACCTCCCCAGTGGTTCACACTCGCTTCAGTCGGTGAGCCGCTCCCAGCGAATTGTTATACAGCATGTGTACTTCTCATCTATGAGAGGTTAGATGGTTGCCGTCCACCTAATCGTTGCTCTAATACAGGAGGCAAAATATTAACAGAAATAGTAGCGTAAGGATTGGACTGTGGTTGGGAAGTTAGTGATGACACTATGGGACTGAAGTTCTGAAGTTCAACTGCTCCCCACCCAAATTTTGAGCCGCATAACGACCCCGTTCACCCGCCGCTAGTAAGCTTTCGTTCTCAACTAATCATCTTGATACGGTCGGTTGCAAGCGGATTGTTATGCCGTCGCTGCTACAGAGTGACTCATCACATAAACTGCATGAATTTTATTACCAAACTGTTGAGGTTCCGTCTTGCGGATAACCTCAAATCCCAAGCTTTTCCAAAATGGTTCTGGCTTCTGACTTTAAGACCGATGCTATTACTGCTTCATTCATCCAGTAGGAGGAGCCAGATGGATTTACGGGATTGTTCTGCCGATGTCAATGGCAAAGCAGCTAGTGGATACAAAGAATGTACTGTATTTCTTCTGAACTTGCTTGAACTTGAATCGTCGTTCTGATGGGTTCAAACAAAGCCGCTTCCTGAGCTTGAATAGATTGCTCTGTCTGTCCCAATTTCGCTACACCTCGAATCATCAAAAGAAATGCGGTTTCGTCTGCCGAGATTTCATGTTCAATCTTTTGGTGAGCAGGTACCGTGACATCTAAAAAGTGAATCGGCGTTGAGAGCCGCAGCGGGGAGGTAATGCCATGAGCAGTACCCAGGATAACTCGCACTCGCCCACCTGCTGAAGTAGTGTAGATGGGAATGTCTGCTGATTTGAGATGAAAGGCGCTAGCAGGAGCAGATTTATCGGCGGGTGAAAGATCGACGAACATTTGAATGCCGTGACAGACCTTACCCGGTTCTGTCGGGGTTTCATCGTGCCTCACTCCAGAACCTGCTTGAGTCCAATGCAAATCACCGGGATGAATAAAAGAGCGATCGCCCTGGCTATCCTGATTAAAAAAAGATCCTTCGGAATCTTCAAACATATAGGTTACAGCCGCAATGCCTTGATGAGAATGCTCTCCAAAGGTCGGCTGACTCATGAAGTAGTGATCGAGTTGTAAGAAGGGATGAATCGATTTTCCCAAGCTCTGCTGCCCTATGCTGAAAGCTTTGAATCCTGTTCCATGAGTAAACGGTTTGGCTTGGACAATGCGGCTAGCATTGTGAATCGTCATCGTGTTCATGATGTGACCTCACTGGTTTGAGTAGATGAGTGCCGATTGAGAATTCTCGCAAGATTGAACATGAATTACTCCTTAAAAAACATCACGCTGCGGCTCGGAAAGGGTGACGCGAATCGTGATGCTGCCATCATTCAGCAGCCAAGGACGAATCTTGAAGGTGCGGGCACCACGACTATGCATGGGATCAGCTTCGGCGATCGCGGTTGCTTCTGCCACCGATGCTGCCCGATAAATCAACATCCCATCGCCTTCAAAATATTGCCCATCATCCGTCCAGAGTGGTCCTGCACCGAACAGCACATTTTGCTCTTCGAGATTCCTTAGATAAGCTCGGTGTTCTGCCAGATTCTCCTTGACTGCTTCGAGACTGAGCGCTGTGGAAGTCACTACATACAACTGCATCCGCAGGGAGGGCGCAGACCCTTCGATGATTTTGCTAGTTTCAACTCGATTGGCATTCATGAAATTTTTCTCCTAGGTTATGAGCGTGGCCATACAAGAATTAGTGAATGGACGGTAGAACATTTTGGAACATCACCTGGATAATTTGCTGTCCATCCGATGTACTCCAGTCTTGAGCAAGTTCAGCCATGATCGTGTCAGTTGCTGTGAGGACAACGCCTGCTTTTTCCATTCGCCGCCGCGACATCTCTTCCGCTAAATCAGATGGCGAACCAGATGCATCCATGACAGCTTGAACGTTATATCCCTCGTGAACAGCATCGATCGCGGGAAACACCAGACAAACACTGGTTGTCACTCCTGCCATAATCAGATTTTTGCGACCTGTCGCCGCCACGGACTCTTTAAAATTTGGATCAGTCCAGGCATTCACAATCCCAGCACGCTTCACTCTTGTCGCAAATGCATCCGGCACAATCTCTTGCAGTTCTGATAGGAGTAGACCTTGAACATTTTCCTCTTGGCTACTGGTCAAAACGACAGGCATATTCAAGATTTTTGCCGTCTTAGCTAGCGCCAGGGTATTCCGTTTCACCACATCCAAGTCAATGTTTTTGATCAGTTGCATGGTGCCAACTTGATGGTCAATCAACACCAGTGCAGTATCTTCGGGCTGGAAAATGCGGTTCATGATTGCTCCTTATTTATTGCTTTAACGATTTGAATTTGGGGTTTGCATCCAGCAATAAATCGATTATGCTGCGTGTATCTTCAAAACTGCAAGTAGGCACAATATAGTGCTATACACACAAAAATGTATGCATAAAACCAAAGACTTAACTCCGGCTCTCCTAGATGCCCATCCCTATCTCCGCCAAGCTCTCGACCTGATTGCTGATAAATGGGTCGTGGCAGCTTTGTATGTGCTCTCGCATGGCACTAAACGCTATGGCGAACTGCAACGCGAAATTGGCGATATTTCACAACGAATGCTCACCCGAACATTGCGTGACCTAGAACGCAATGGATTGGTCGATCGTAAGGTTTATCCCGTTGTCCCGCCGATGGTGGAATATTCCCTAACCCCGCTCGGAAAGACCCTAAATCAAGTACTGAAGAGTCTTTGTGAATGGTCAACAGAAAATTTTCAACAGGTAGAATCAGCAAGAGAGAATTACGATAGTACAGAAAGATAAAAGGATGCGATCGCACTAAAATAATGCGCCCTTCAACTTTGACAAGAATTTTCTACTGACAAGACCTAAGCCTAAAGCGGCAGAACGTTCCTCTTCAGCGGCGGCTAGCAGCCTTTGCATTTACACCAGCAACTAAATACCGTCCGCTGCAAGGCGGTTGTTGTGCCGCTGAAGCTAGTAACCAAGAACTTGCAACCGTTGCTTGAACGCAGCATTCAATGTGAGATTGTCGCTGGAGGAAAAAGAACCAGGAATTTCCATCAGACTAGCATTTCGCAGCGAGCCGAGATCAAATGGGCGACCTCCACTATCTTCGACTAGTTGAGCCACGATCGCCTTTGCGGCTTCGTCATCAGATGCGATCGCTACCGCTAATCGCTGATTTAAGGGACGCTCTGCCAATCGTTGCAAAGCACTGGGCTGAAAACTGCTATAAGCCTTAACCAATCTAGCTCCTGGTAACAGTTTTTGAATAGTCTCTACACCAGCGCCACATCGCTTCCGCTATACCTACGCAGCAAACCTAGTAGAAATGGGGATTAATACCTTGCTGGCTCGAAGTTTGACAGGCCACAGTTCAGAGCGGGTATTTCGGAGATATATTGAGGGCAAGCGATTGGCAGTGGCAAAGAAGGCTTACTATCAAGCTATAGGTGAGGAGCCACCCAGAGAGTAAGGATCGTGCAAGAGCTGCAACAACACAGCGCTCGTCCGCGGTTTTGAGTAATGAAACTACAACAGGCTTTAAAGATGCTACCGACACTCACACGGGTGTCTGTTGGTGAAGTGTCAACTTCCACTGTCCCTCGTGAAGGGTGTACACGCTGCTGATCAGGGCTATGTATGAATCGCTTCCTTCCCGCTGCGCCGTGACCTTATATACTATGGCAGCCACATTCAGAGAAAGTGAGATCACCTGTTGTTCTTCAATCTGAAAAGACTTCCAGGGTTGGGAATCGATCACTGCCAAGATATTCTGTTTTCCTCTCATCATCATGCCGCCTGGAAACACCATAACTGCTTCGTCAATGAGTAACTCTTCAAAAAACTCAATCGCCAAATCTCTCCTTGTTGAGAGAATCTTCCATCCTTGTTCTTCAAGATTGATTAAATCTTGCATTTTCGCCACTCCCAATCATCTGTTGCTCCAATACGGCAGCACGTAATTATAGCAAGTGCTTATCTTTAATTCCCGCATTCGTTAGTCCTTCAATCTTGAATCGTTTTCATCTTCTTCTCCAATGAATACAGAGATGAATCGTTGGCGAACGTTGCCAAGAATCAAATAGAGTTTGAGCGACGTTCAACTCCCTTCACTAAAACCTCTGGATGAACGTTGTGGGGAATTGCCCAACCTCGTTCCCAGAAGTAGATATTAATTTCAACGGTGTTGTCGGCAACATCCCAGCGCACGACTTTGCCGTCTTTGATGGTCAGCAGCATTGTTTCAATCGAGGTTCCTTCGCGTCCTGTGGGTTGTATCCCCATAAACACTTCAGCGTGCTTCCAATCGAGGCATATTGTGAAGAAAGCACGACCATTGCCAGCCGTATCGATCGCTTCAAATTCATCCACAAGATCAACCCGTGATTGCAGCGCATTGATGAATTGTGCAGCCCAACTTTTCAATGCTTCTCGCCCTTGAATGTCCCGACCCAAGGTTGAATTAACCAAGACATCTTCTGCTACCAGGGCATCCCAGCGATCGAATTCACCCTGCTGAAAGGCATCATAGAGTTCCCGAACAAATGGATATTGAGTCGTCACTGTCATTCCTCAGAAAGATGGTTTGGAGGTTGCAACAGTTTTCGTACCCCCTTTTGATTTCCAAGATATTTTGTCTACAATCATCTGTAAAGAGGCTGACTTTCACTTCTTTATCTACTTTTTTTCAATAATTTCGATGAAGAGTTTGTCCAATATGCTGGCATTTGTGCGTGTCGCAGAGGCGCAAAGCTTTGTCCAAGCATCCAATAATTTAGGATTGTCTACTTCCGCTGTCAGCAAAGCCGTTGCCCGTTTAGAAGCAGACTTGGGCGTTAAGCTGTTTCATCGCACGACTCGCAGCATCAGCCTGACCACAGACGGAGTTCGCTTTTATGAAGGCTGTCAGCAGTTATTGGGGGAATTAGAGGCACTTGAGGCTGAAATCCAAGGAAATCGTGTGGCTCCCAGAGGACGTTTAACTATAAGTGTTTCGCCTGCGTTTGGACAAGTTTGCCTTGTACCAATTCTCAAGGCATTCACCCAAGCCTTTCCAGAAGTCACCCTTGATATTTCATTGGACGATCGCCTTGTAGATCCCGCTGAACAAGGTGTTGATGTAGTGATTCGGACAGGAAACTTGAGCGACAGTGCAAACCTAATTGCCCGCCAACTCGTTGCTTACCCGTTGGTGGTTTGTGGTTCACCCTCATATTTTGAGCAACATGGGTATCCCAAGCATCCAAGTCAACTTCAGCAGCATACCTGTTTGAATTTTCGCAACCGATCGACTGGACGCTTTTATTCGTGGTCTTTTGCTGTTGATAGCAAGGTTGAACGATGTGCAGTGAGTGGTTCTATTGTGTTTGATAATGCAGACGCGATTGTCCGTTCAGCGATCGCTGGATTGGGCTTGAGCCAGATGCCTGCCTACTTAGCAGCGGAGGCAACTTCTAATGGCAATTTAGTAGAAGTCCTCAACATCTATCGTCCCCCAGAAGTTCCGGTTTGGATTTGCTATCTCGATCGGCGCTTTGTTGCACCCCGAATTCGAGCGTTTGTCGAGTTTATAGCAGCACAGAAGGAGAGGTTTATAGCAATGTGTACCCTGTGAGCAACCTGTATCGACTACCCTTGATCGCCAACAGACAAAATCTAAACCACAGTCACCACTGAGAAACAAAGCGGCATAACGACCCCGTTCACCCGCCGCAGGTAAACTCTCGAACTTAACGAAGAGACTTAAAACGGTCGGTGTGCAACGGGATGGTTATGCTGTCGTAATCGTAGGTGTAATGGTGTTCATCCAACCTAAAACAACTGAAACTTCCCGCTGCTTTGATATTCTAGAAACTTGTCAACGGTTAGGCGGAGATTCTCGCGCATTTCTGGTAACTCGGCGATTTCAAAAAACTTTAATGCGGTTGATTCGCTGGATGTCCGCAAACTGCCAGACCATCTTGTAATGTGCAATATCAGAGCGAACCCCTGGATGATGTCTCCATTCGGATAAACAACTCGTTCCCGCTCCGGATGAGACGCAAAGCCAATTGGCTCAAACTCCTCAACCACCAGACCTGTCTCTTCATAAACCTCACGGATCACGCATTGTTCAGCAGATTCCTCTTCTTCTGCACCTCCGCCAGGAAGATCCCAAAATCCAAAATCACTTCGCTTATGAAGCAGAATTCCTTGGGAGTTATCCTGCACGATCGCTCTGCCGCCAGGATTCAACAATAACCGCGAGCCAACCATTTTTCTCAAACGCAAGATGTACGAATCAGATAAAGTCATGTCATGCTTCCAAAATTGACTGCTTTGACTGATTATATTCATGTCCATCGATCACTGGAGTTCCCAATTTCTGACTCATCTCATACTCAAACTTCTGAAACCACAATTGTTCTGGATTGCCTGCCATTGAGGTAATCAGCATATATTTTCCTGGAGCTGTGCCAATATTTTTGTAAGCATGGGGCGCACCAGAAGGAATATGAATAAAGTCACCTGCTGTAGCTCTGCTCTGGCTTTAAGTTGCCTGCCGGTCCTTGAATGGATGAATAATCAAATTCAACAGCATGATCAAAGAGACTTTGAAACATCTCCCAATCTCGCATATCGATCGCAAATCCAAATTGATTCACAAGTTGGATAATTTGTAAGTGATCAATCAATGAATTGAGAGTCTGTTCAGTCATGGTTCGTCGCAGCACAAGTTTCACACTTGCTTACTGTAACGATTGCTATTGCTGTTTTTCTATAACAAATCTTGCTAAAGCTTTGTCGCGCGCGTTGAAGGCTGCATACGCTGCGCGTAGCAGCTCGATTTCTAATGCCGGTTGATTTGGCATAAGAGCTGGGGTGAAGGTTACGCGTTAGTGCCTAACGATTTAGCTAAATTGGAGAAATATAGTCCGAGCTTTCGGTACTTGTGCGCTCTCCATTTTCTCACAACCACTCAAAACTGACCTGACGCTGATTACCTCGCCGATGATTTCCAAATTACTGCCCTTACCTAGAGCAAAAGCCGCATAACGGCACAGTTGAGCGGCAGTAGATAACCTAGAACTCACCACCAAGCTCTCTCGACTGTCCGCTCCAATGCAGTGTTAGCCTGCGCTGTAACTACCATTGAAACTACGAAGATACTGCTCTATAACTGGTCTATCTGGTGGACTCAAGTTCTTTGGTAGTTCCCTCAACTCGAAGAAACGTATTTCATTCGCCTCCTCCTCATCCGCCTTTAGTCTCCCCCTAAACTGTCGTGCTATGTAAACTGCCACTACATTGACCACAATGTCGCCATTTGGACACTTATAAATCAGTTCTTGTCCTGAAAACAAGCCGAACCACTCCAGCTCATCTAGCTCTAGACCTGTTTCTTCAAGGGCTTCACGCCTAGCAGTTTCCTCCAAAGACTCGCCAACCTCCATGCTGCCACCAATCAGACCCCACTGCTGATTATCCTTGCGCTGTTGAAGCAGCAAACCGTTTTGTTGACCAGCAATTAGTACAGCCGCTCCGGGAATGATTAGGGGACGATGCCCAACTAGCGCTCGAAGTTCCTGAATATAGCCCATCTTTGGCTTACTCCAATAGTCACAAATGACTCCAACTTAACCCGAGCGCCGATCCAATCGTCTCAAAACACTGCCCTACTAACAGCCCTGACTTCAGACAGATAAGTTTGAAATCACTGCCTCAACAGACAACTGAAAGCTTGCTAACTATTAATAGACTGAAAGTTTCCGCCTAAGATCCCAATTTGGGTGAATAGGCAGAATAATTCGGCATCACGTTCCGCTTCACCCGCCACTAGTAACCTTTTATTCTTAACCAACCAACTCAATACGGTCGGTGTGCAAGCGGATTGTTAGGCGGCGTTTTGCTTCTACAACATTGAGCTTACACTGGAACCACACCCAACTGCTGCATCATCGCAAAGGTATCACCTTGTCCCCAATGCTCTACAATTTTCCCGTTGACAACTCGATCGATATGAACCACTGAAAACTTGACTTGTCTACCTGTGGGTGGAATGCCCATTAATTCCCCCTGATGCGTTCCACTGAAGGTTCCACAAGTGACAACTCTGTCGCCTTCAGCAATGACTTCTTCCAAAAGATGGCGACCGTCGGGAAAGGCAGAAAACATCATCATGCCATATTGCATAAAGGCATCATAGCCGTGAAGGGTGTCTGTACCCATCCCCCGACCCACAATATCAGCAGACACTAATTCCTGTCCTTGCTCAACATCTTTCTGGTCGAAGGCTTCATAGAATTTGAGAACAATTGCTTTATTTTGTTCTAGTGACATCGTGTTCCTGTGCAACGAAAGTGTATTTTTAGTGACTTTACTGTGCAGAGGCATAACACGCATTGACTTTGGTTAAGTCGATCCCTTCTCTTGAACCCTTCGCTTCAATCGGCTCAGGGATTCTGGCTCAATCCCTAAGTGCGACGCTAAATAGTGCTGTGGAATGCGCTGCAAAAGTTGAGGTTCGCTCTTGAGGAAATTCAGGTAACGCTGCTCAGGTGAATCTCGATAGAGAGAAAGCAGGCGATCGCGCAACTGAAACGCCAAGTCTTCCACGACCAACCTTAATAGTTTTTGACCATCTGGCATCGTTTCCAAAACTTCGATCACCTGCGAATTTAAGATGAGTATCTCTGAGTCTTCGATTGCCTGACAGGAAAAACAAGCAGGGGTTTGCCGTCGCAGACTTTCATAGTCCCCTAGCGTGTAATGCTCAAGATGAAAAAACAGTGTCAGTTCTTTGCCGTCTTTGAGAAAAAAGCTTCTCAAGCAGCCTTTCAACGTCAACCCGACAAACCAACAAATATCGCCTTCTCGGAATAAAAAATCTCCTTTCTGCACGCTCCTCGACTCAAGCAGAGGCTCAATCAACGTCAGATTAACTCTACATTGTGGGAAAAGCTGCTGAATAAATGAATGGAGCAGATTATACATTGAAGAAATCTAGTCTGAGCTTTCGGCACTTGTGCGCTTTCTTAACTTTTGATGACTTGCTACTGTCGTTCGATAATGCCACCGCCCAAGACCATTTCTCCGTCGTACAGAACAGCGGCTTGTCCGGGAGTGACGCCAAACTGCGGTTCATCGAATACTAGCTTGAGGCGATCGCCTTCTAGGGGAATCACATTCGCGGGTGCGGGACGAGAACGATAGCGGACTTGTACTTCCGTACGAATGGGCGTAGAAGGTTGGGGAATAGATACCCAGTTCACTCGTGCTACCGTGCATTCCGAACAACCGCCACTGATGCGATCGCCCACTATCACCCGATTCATCACCGGATCGAGTTGAATCACATACAACGGTTCGCTGTGGGCAATTTTTAACCCCTTACGCTGACCAATGGTGTAGTGATGGATACCGCTGTGCTTGCCGAGGATGTTACCCGATTGGTCAACAATATCGCCTTCTTTCTGGTTAATGTACTTATCCAAAAACTTCTGCATGGTGCCGTGGGCTTCAATCAAGCATAAATCCTGACTTTCCGGCTTATCCGCAGTTTTCAGGTTAAATTGGGCGGCAATGCGGCGGGTTTCTTCCTTGGTTTGCTCCCCCAACGGAAAAACCGAACCTGCCAGCAAATCTTGCGTTAGATCATACAAAAAGTAAGACTGGTCTTTCTTAGGGTCAACTGCCCGGAGTAACTGATAACGCCCGCTCGCTTCATCGTAATGAATCCGCGCATAATGTCCCGTCGCGATTTTATCGATACCTAAGGTTTCGCGGGAGTACTTCAGCATCGGGCCAAATTTCACCGTCCTGTTGCACTGCGAACAAGGCAAGGGTGTAATCCCGGCTTCGTAGCCAGACACTAAATAGTCAATAATGTGCTCTTGAAAGACATCCCGCGTATCGACAATATGATGGGGAATGCCGAGTTGTTCGCAAATGAACGCCGCATCGACCATACCCTCAGAACAGCACTGACCCTTTCCTTTCATCAACCAAAGGGTCAAGCCAACGACTTCATAGCCTTGATGATGGAGGGAGGCGGCGGCGACGGAGCTGTCAACCCCACCGGAAAGACCGACGACGACTTTGTTCATCGCACTAACATTTAATCCTTAAAAAATCGTAATTTCTTCTAGGCTAACATCCACAAAGTACAGTCGAGAATTTCCGGAACTTTGGGAAGTATTAGACCTCTTGCACAAATCCTCTAGACCCCTCCCCAACCCTCTCCTTGGCAAGGGGAGGGAGATAGTTTCCCTCCTTACCAAGGGGGGTAATTCCAATTCATGCAAGAAGTCTATTGCATAACTTCTTATGATAAATTGACGCTGATCTTTTGCCGTCAAACAATATTGGTGCTTTAGCCGTCCTGTCTGAGACGTGAAAAAAAACGTAGACGCGTAGCGGATTACCGCAGGCTACCACTCCAAGACAACAGAGACTCCACCAAAGAGAAGCAACAGAGAGTGTTACAACCTATTTATTTAGGATGGCTATATGACCAGGAACCAGCAAGATCGAGTGGGAAAATTATTCCCATTGCTAGCCCAATGTTTTGACGATCGCTATCCCCAAAAAATTGTCACCAGAGCGTTAGGGTTGCCAATGCTGATGTTTGGGGGCGTGCTAATTGCGGCTTCAACTCCCGCTACTGCCCAAACCCGTTTACCTACTCCTCCAGTAATTTTTGACGAGTTGCCCCCAGCCACTCCAGCAACACCCTTGCCCTCTATTCCCACACTGGATTCTCCACCACCCGTGTTTCCCCCTAGCTCGCCCAGTTCCCCTACCCGTAACGGCGATTTGATCTTCCAGGCACCACCACCCGCCCCAGTTACCCCAACCCGTAGCACTAATCTGTATCGGGTGTACGTATCGGGGAATAGCCCCTCGTTGTTGGCACAAGTCCAACAATTTGAACCAGATGCTTTTGTGAGATCGGGGGAGGGAGTGATCCAAGCCGGAGTATTTTCCGATCGCGATAATGCCCAACTGTTTGCCCGCCGATTGGAATCCCAAGGACTTCCCACACAAGTTGTTGCAGTGGGTGGAGCAACGTTGAGTCCGGATAGCCCCATCAGCCGGGAGCGGGGTTATTTTGTCGTGATTCCAGCGAGTACAGGCGAGTTACCTGGCATTGCCGAGCGGGCGCTCCGGTTGGGGTTGTCGCGAAATGTAGTGAACCAGCGGCAGCAACCGCGTGGCCCCCACGTTGCGGTTGGCCCCTTTGAGGCGCGGGAACAGGCTGACCGTTGGAGTAACCAGTTGCGCTCTGAGGGGATGGATGCGCGGGTTTATTTTGGAAGATAAGCAGCAGGAAAGAGGCGAGATTGGCTAGAAGACGATAAGAAAAAGGTGCTGAGTCAGGAAAGGATGAGAGTGTTGGCAGGTAGAAAACGACAGGAGCAAATTCAGCAAATCGCTGTCACGGCGGAGCAGATGCGGGCGATTGAGGAGCGCCTCTTTGAGGCGGGAATGCCTGTGGCGGCGTTGATGGAAAAGGTGGCAGGGTTGATTGCTCGTCGGGTGCAAGAGATTTATCCCCCCCAGTCCTCTCTGGGTAAGGGGGAGAGCATCGCCGGGTTGCGGGTGGGGGTAATGGTAGGGCCAGGACACAATGGCGGAGATGCCTTGAGTGTGGCGCGGGAACTGCATCTTCAGGGCTACGAGGTGCTGCTGTATCGTCCGATTGACAAGCTCAAGGAACTAACTTCGCAACATGCTCAGTATGTGGAGAGTTTGGGAATTCCTTGTTATAAGGAGCTTCAACCGCTACAGAGTTGCGACTTCATTATTGATGGATTGTTTGGATTTGGGCAGACGCGATCGCTCTTAGGTGAGATTGCCGAGGTGGTGAATCAACTCAATCAATGGTCGCAACCTGTACTAAGTATTGATCTCCCTTCTGGGATTCACACGGATACCGGAGAAGTATTAGGAACGGCAGTTCGCGCTACTCACACCTTTTGCCTCGGTTTGTGGAAACTGGCATTTCTGCAAGACCAGGCATTAGAGTATCTGGGGAATAGCGAATTAGTTGATTTTGACATTCCTTTAATGGATGTTTGGTCAATTATTGGCGAGCCTGCTGGCATTCAACGCCTAACTGCCACCGCCGCTAAAGCGTTGCTACCGCTACCGCGTCAAGACGTGACTCACAAGTATAAGCAGGGACATCTGCTGCTCATTTGTGGCTCTCGCCAGTACTCTGGTGGGGCGATTTTAACCGGATTGGGAGCAAGAGCAAGTGGCGTGGGGATGCTCTCGATTGCGGTGCCCCAAACGCTGAAACCCTTGCTAGTTAGCCATCTACCGGAAGCACTGATCATTGGCTGTCCGGAAACTGAATCGGGAGCGATCGCTGATCTCCCAGAAGAAACAGACTTGAGTAAGTATGATGCGATCGCCTGCGGCCCTGGTTTAACTCTGGATGCCAAGCTAGTGGTGCAAGGGGTACTAAAAAGCGACATCCCTCTAGTTCTCGATGCCGACGGCTTAAATATCCTCGCTCAGATGGATACCGTTCCCACACTATCAAAACGTCAGGCTTTAACCGTCCTAACGCCCCATGCTGGAGAGTTCAAAAGGCTATTTCCCGATGCGGATGACCCAAAACGCGATCGCATTCAAGCCGCACGAGAAGCCGCCCAGCAGAGTGGAGCCGTGGTATTGCTAAAAGGATCGAGGAGTGCGATCGCTACGCCCTCAGAAGGCAGTTTCCGCCCCTTTGGTGACCTGTGGCTAATTCCTGAAAGTACCCCAGCCCTAGCCCGTGGTGGCACAGGGGATGTGCTTACGGGGTTAATCGGTGGGCTTTTGGCAACAGCCGTTACCCAGCAATTGCCCCTAGAAGCGATGGTAGCCGCCGCCGCCTGGTGGCACGCCCACGCCGGAATTCTCGCCGCTAAGGAGCGCACCGAGTTAGGCGTAGATGCCTTTACGCTAACGCAGTATCTAATCGCGGCACTACGTTAAAGACCCTAGTAGCGCAGACATCTCGCTTACCACAGGAGAGAATGCCAGCTAAGAGCGATCGTATCTTTAACGAGATCAGCGCTATTTTCGCTCAACAACATGACCGCGAAGCCACTGGGTAAAATCTTCGCGTCCTAACTCACCTGAGGCTACCTGCAAAATGATTTGCTCCTGTTCATCTACCGTCGCCTCAATCTCGCATCCGTTTAAAATCAGAAAGATTTCCATTGCTGCATGACCAATGCGCTTATTGCCGTCTATAAAAGGATGATTTTTAATTAGGGAAAATCCCAGCGCTGAAGCCTTCTCAACAATTGTCGGATAAAGCTCCTCTCTATCAAATGTCATTTGTGGTTGAGCTAAAGCCGACTCTAAACCACCTTGATTGGAAATACCCGCTAACCCACCAGACTGATCAATGATACGGCGGTGGAGTTCTCGCACTTCATCGAGATTGACATACCTCCTCTTCCTTCATGAGAGAGGATTCCTTAACGCTTCATTGGGTTGTGCTACCGAAATAGTCTTACCATCCCTCCACGTTCGTTTAAAGTCTCCCAATGCCCTATGGCGACTTGTTTCCAATTTTAACAGAATTTAACAGAAGCCGTCCTAATGGTCACTGAGCCTGTCGAAGTGAAGAACGGGGCTTGTATCCCATTGTTTTTGGTCAGGTAGCGCATTATGCCAGACGCCGATAGAGTTCAGCATTTTTCTTCAACACATAGTCCATCGCCTCTTGAAAGTCTGTTGCTTGCCGAACAAGCAACTCATCAACGCTCCTCAAAATCAATTCTTCCGGCGAAATCCCTAAACGATTCGCTGTTTCTTCTATTACATTCCAGCGGTCATCAGGCACGCTAATTGTGATTTTGTTCATTGTTCACCCTTCCTTTTAAGTATCAGTGTACTTACCTTGCTTCTCCGGCTGGTAATTCAGCCAAGGTGAGGCGGGTGCTGGTTGAATGATAAAACTATTCAACCGTTGCGTATACCTAAGCTTGACTCTGAAATTTCAGGTAATAACATCAGTTTTGCCCTGTTTACGGGAAGCTTCTGGGGAAATATGCGGGCTACTGTCGGATATATATTTTCCAGATTTTATTGGTTTTAAAGTAATTTGTTTGAGGAGATTACTTACCCATTGAGTCCTAAAAAATTTTAAAACAATAACAGCACCCACATCTAGTTCGCTAAGTTCTTTCCTCTACTGGGCGATTAAATATGGAGTTGCACTGAATTATTTGATTCCAGTTGCATTGCTCCCCATTCATCAATTGAGGAATATCAGCCTTCTAGTGGAGTGCTGCTATTGTGTTTAGATGGGACAGATGTTATTTGAAACAGCGTTTTTTACTTCTCAATTTAACCGCGATTTTTTTACAACACAAGCCGAAATATTGAATACACTCAAATGCAATCCAGAATTACTGAAGGCTTTTGTAACTTTCTCTTATTAGCTCGCCTGTTTCAGCATCATAAACTCCTACAACTTCAGCATTCTTAATCACGCCTACTTTAGGATTGTCGATACCTTCTGGATAATAGGACTCAACAATCCAGACGAGACGATCAGGTGATACCTGCGTAAAGTCCTTCATCTTCGTACCGTAGGTTTGATGATACTCTCCAAATGTTTTTAGTTCTACCTTTTGAAGCTTGCCTTTTTTTTCTGCTATCTTGTCTTTTTTGATCTTTTTGTTGATGTCGAATAACTTGTCCTTTGGAGTACCCTTGTTTGCTTTGAATACGGGTTCTGGATTGCTATTCACTTTAGGGATAATTGGACCTGTTGGGTCTGGATTTAGGTTGACTGCATCATCTGCTGTATATCCTTCAGGTTTTCCTTCAGGTTTTTGCTCCATCACGGCATTAACACTCAAAACGAATAGGGGAATTGTAAGAAACGCTAAAAAAGCAATTATCTTTTTACGACTCATGACTAAATCTCTTTACCTTGTTACTTCTCTTTCTTTGTTAGCTAAGGTTTTACTACCAAAGCTACGGCGATGCCTTGCTTGTAAATATTGAAGTAGGATAAACATCCCATATAGCCTTAATACCAGCACCTGAACTTACACTTAATTGACCACTACCCCAAAATCTCCAAGCACCAGCGTGATTATATTGAAAACTTCTCTCATTCCAATCTAATGATGCGGAGTATAGTGTATTTGTTTCAAGTCCAACATCAGGAGCTTTTCCTGGTCCAGGAGCATAATAGACAATTCTCTTAACACCATTTATGTACAAAGCCCAATTGTCTTTGTTAATCCCTTCTCGTTGCATGTGCCATTGATGAGTACTATTTCGCTCTGTGGAAGGACCAAAAATCCTATCTTCAACATAATAAGTGAGGTTGCCATTATTATCCATGTCTGCCTCTGCCGCAAAATGACCGTAATGATATCCCTGAAAGCCTGTACTAGCTTCTGTAAATGTTCCGTCTGTGAAGCCTAATTCAATCCAGTTTTGATTAACACCTTTAAGTAACCACATTTCATGATTTATAAATTTTGGGCTAGTTCCAGGGGAATTATACGCATTTATAGTATTGATCGTTGCTTTAAAGAGTGCTCCTTCGAGATTTGTTTGGGAGTTGCGAGCAATTCCATATTTACTAGCACTACTGCTGTGGAAACGAACTGCTGAGGCTGGGCTAGAAACACAAAGTACTAGAGCAGCAGCTAGTGTAGTAACAAAGGGTAAGCTTTTCTTTGACATAATTAGCACTCAAGCCGTTAAAAATCGGCTTTCTAGTAGGTTACAATTTTCGGGAATTTAACTAGAATTATGAGGGATTACTCAAGATTCTTACACAACGTTTCATTGACAGAGGTAAGTTACTACTTTAGCCGCGTCTGATTAGAGAACAAAGGAAATAAAATAAACTTTACGATTAAGCCAGGAACACTATTAACAGTAATAACTTAAATAAAAAAATTACTCCTTGAAAAGCCTAAAAAAAAGAGGCGGCAGGAAGTAATGCTAGAAGATTCTATCCATGAGGATGCGGAGGAGGGCTGAAAACTGACGATGGAGCAGCGATCGCGCCTAGGCGTTACAAGGTTAAGCGATCGCCTAATCTTTCAGTACTTGAGGCGTTGCTCTCTATCGCAGGGTACTTGTGCAATTGGGTAATTAGCTGATTTCATGAGTTTTCTTCAGTTGCGGAGTACATAGAACAATGGTGACAACTGTTGTCATTTTCAACCTGATCGTCTCGCTGATTTGCCTGTTTGTCGCTTGGCGAGTGTGGAAATTGCGGCTGGCATTAGCAGCAGCAGCCAATGTCCTCGCCTCGGTTGAGCGCAGTACCTATTCGGTACTGCATGGGGCACCTCGGGGCATCATCAACGGACAGATCGGTACAAGGGGTCTAAGAGAGCGTTATCAGGGGCTAGAACCGCAACTACAAAAGCTACAGCAAGTATTGCAGTTACTTGGTTTAGCTCAAACTGTGTTGCGGCGATCGCAAATATCAAAGCGCCTGGGATTGAAGCCGCGACGCCGAGCCAGATAACCGCTTGAGAGCGAACAAATCAGAGCAAATTGGCTGATAGCATACGCCAACACATCTTTATGAACAGGCATACGGTAACATGACAGTCTACAGAAACCTTAGGGATTAAGTATCCGTCCCTGAAGAAAATCTGCCTAAAATTGGTGTAGGGATAAAAACTTCATAAGATGTCAAATAAGAGTTCTGGATCGTTTATTGGGGGGTTGCTGCTAGGCAGCGCCATCGGAACTATCACTGGGTTACTGATTGCCCCTCGAACCGGACGGGATACGCGGCAATTATTAAAAAAGTCTGCTGATGCCCTACCAGAGTTAGCAGAAGATTTATCAACCAGCGTGCAACTGCAAGCAGACCGCCTGTCTGAATCGGCACTGCGGAACTGGGATAGTACCCTAGGGCGGCTGCGGGAAGCACTAGCTGCTGGGGTGGAGGCGTCTCAGCAATCTAAACAGGAGCTAAAACAGTCGATTGAAGTCTCCTCTGAGCCTCATTCTTCGGTTTCTGACCATCAGTTATAAGCGATAAGCGAGAGCGTCGGTGATTGACCCACTATTTTGGTTAGGGCTGTCCATCCTCTTAGTGGCAGTCAGTTTAACGGCAGTTTTGGTGGCAGCGTTGCCAGCCTTGCAGGAGTTAGCACGGGCAGCTCGTAGTGCGGAAAAGTTGTTTGATACCCTGCGGCGGGATTTACCGCCGACATTAGAGTCGATTCGTCTGACGGGCTTGGAAATCAGCGAGTTGACGGATGATGTCAGCGACGGGGTAAAGAGTGCAGGTCAAGTGGTTAAACAAGTTGACCAAAGCCTCAGCGGTGTTAAAAAGCAAGCGAAGAAAGCCCAGGTGAATAGTCGTAGTGTCTTTGCGGGAGTAAAAGCCGCCTGGACAACGTTTAATCGTCCAAGTAGTGGACGGCGTTCTACCGAACGTCTCACCTCTAGTCAAAGAGCTGTATTCGATTGGCAGGAGTCAGAGCAGGTCTCGTCCTTCGATCCGGATTATTCTGAAGGCGACGCTTTAAATGAGATCGATCGCGACTCTCTGAATCTACCGGAGGAATACAATTCTGCTCCGCCTCCACCTCAGAGACCCTCTGTTCCGCCTCCATCTCAGAGACGTTATGAAAACTCAGAATTAAAGAGCGATCGCCCTGATTTAGATTAAGCGCTGACGATTGTAGTCTGAGCGAGCGTGCAGGATTAGATGCATGCTCGGTTTTTTAATGTTTATAACCATCGCCACATAGGTTAGTAGGACAGTCCTGATTCCTGAACCGCAAGTGCTAGTCGAATCTTAAACTCACCGACTCAGGACTCACCGACTCAGGCACCGACTCAGGATTCACCGACTTACCGATTCAGGACTCAGGACTCAGGACTCAGGACTCAGGACTCAGCACTTTACTTTGCTATAGGTGACAACCGCTACTCCACCTCCCCATCACCCCAACAGATAAATTATCTGCCAAGCAGTTTTGCCTGTGGTACCGAAGGTAGGCGATCGCCAGTAATATTAGATTAAAGTAAACAAGTGTAAAGAAATTAAAC
Source organism: Kastovskya adunca (assembly GCF_059505785.1). NCBI lineage: Bacteria > Bacillati > Cyanobacteriota > Cyanophyceae > Coleofasciculales > Coleofasciculaceae > Kastovskya > Kastovskya adunca. The sequence continues at coordinate 43,119 of NZ_JCACLG010000017.1, forward strand.
GTTTCTATTATTCTTTGTTTAAAGAATCCCTAAGCTGTGCCTACTTAAGACTTCACTAAGAGCGACGATGCAAAAACTGTTTCCAAAACGACTTTTTATATCTTTAGCCGCACTTTTTCTGACATTATCCGTTTGGGCGATCGCGCCTTCCCCAGCGCAGGCGTACAATAATCCCGATTTACTCCCGGAGGTGCAAACACCAGTCATCGATCTTGCCAACTTCCTTCCCAGCCTTCAGGAACAAGCCTTGGCGAAAGACTTAGAAGATTTTGAGGCGGAAACGGGCTGGAAACTGCGTGTGTTAACCCAGTTTGACCGTACACCCGGTCGAGCCGTCAAAGAATTTTGGGGGTTGGATGAAAAAAGCGTTTTGCTAGTTGCAGATGGGCGTGGCGGCAACATCCTCAACTTCAACATCGGCGATGAAGTCTATCAGATCTTACCCCGGACATTTTGGGTGGAACTACAAACCCGCTTTGGTAATCTCTACTTTGTCCGTGAAAATGGAGAAAATCAATCTATCGTTGAATCCCTAGAATCCGTTAAAGTCTGCCTACTTCAAGGGGGTTGCAATGTTGTCCCTGGGCTACCCCGTGAACAGTGGATTCTGACACTGGTAACGTCCCTCGTCGGAGGATTGATTTGTGGCTTTGCTGCCATTCCCCGCACAAAAGGACAAGTATTTGCTTGGCAATGGGCATTGATTTTCTCGCCGTTGTGGGGAATTTTGTTTATCGCCTTTGGTATTGCTCCGGTTATCACCCGGACTTCTGACTTTCTTCCCCTATTTCGCAACATTATCGGCTTCGTACTAGGTGCCTTAGTTGCTTATCTGTCAGCCGTCATTAATCAATCCTCTACCTCTGAATCAGAAACTTGACGTAGAAAATCATCAGCCCGAGGATGTTGAATCAGCTAGTAGGGTTGAATTAGACATCCTCCTGGCTTTGGTACAAACCCTGGAGATTTTGCGTGCGATGATCGCACAGGTCTGTACTGTAGGAAGAGTGAAGATATAGAGTCTGACAACAAACCGCTCCGGCGCGATCGCTGACGTTCCGTGACGAAACAACTAACAGTTGGTGACAACTCTATCCGTCACACCGTAAAATCAGCAAATCGCGTTGGGATTGAGAGATGTATGGAATGGCATGCAACAGATGCCCAGAGTCTGGCAATTATTGACCGCGAAATTGGCGACCACGTCTTTTCTCCGGCAGAATACGAGATTGTGCGTCGTGTAATTTACGCCACCGCTGACTTTGAATACAAGTCTCTAATTCGCTTTTCGGAGCGGGCGCTACAATCGGGAGCGGCTGCACTAGCAGCGCGAAGCACTATTGTGGTCGATGTCCCGATGGTACAAGTCGGCATCACTCCCCAAATTCAAACCACATTTGCTAATCCGGTCTATTGCAGCATGGAAGCTCTGACGCGCCCTCAAAAAGAAAAGACGCGAGCGGCTTGGGGCATTCAAACTCTGGCAAAACGTTATCCAGAAGGGATTTTTGTTGTTGGTCAAGCCCAAACAGCCCTGGCAGAACTGATTAATTTAATCGAAGCCGAGGAAATTAGACCAGCGTTGGTGATTGGGACGCCTTCAGGATTTGTGGATGTGGATGTTACCAAAGATCGTCTGCAAGACTCACTGATTCCCCACATTCGCATAGAAGGTCGTAAGGGAAGCGCCGTCGTTGCTGCCGCTATTGTTAACGGCTTGGTTGACCTAGCTTGGCAGGCTTATGGGCAGGATACTAGCGGCGTTGGATAAGCTAAGTTGTCGCGCCTTCAATTTGTATATTTTGGGTCAGAGGTCGGAACCTCTAATCGACGATCACTCCTGAGTGGTAAATATCCATGAGCGGGAGTGGCACAACGTCGAATCTCTAACCAAAGGCTGAAAAACGGATGCGGAAGCTGGCGAAATTTTGAGCAAGTCGCGGTTTAGATGAAAGCGATCGCGCTCAAGTATATCTGATGAACTACACCTACAGACTGACCCAGTACCCTATTGCTTTCTCCCCACAGATTGATAAGTGATTTAGACGTGGTTGTTAACCTAATTTGTAGTTCAGGACATATAAATCCGTTGAAGCAGTCACCCTTGGACGAGAGTAGTCCAGGGTTCTGTTTTTTATGAGTGTTGTCAATTCAGATAGTTAGAAAAGGAAAATATTTTATGACCGTTACACCGGATCAAATTCCAGCTCAGGCTCAAAAGAGGAAGCCGGGTTTAGAGTCAGAAATGACGCCGAAACCTCAGTATGATAGCCCCAACTACAAACCCAGTGGCAAGCTCCGGGGCAAGGTGGCTTTAATCACAGGTGGAGACAGTGGGATTGGTCGCTCCGTCTCTGTTTTATATGCCAGAGAAGAAGCCGACGTGGCGATTATCTACCTCAACGAACATGAAGACGCTGAAGAAACAAAGCGTCTTGTGGAGGAACAGGGTCGAAAGTGCCTGTTGATTCCTGGAGACCTTAAGGGCGAGAAGTTTTGCACAGAAGCTGTTCAAAAGACTGTCGAGCAGTTTGGCAAATTAGATATTCTCGTCAACAATGCGGCTGAACAATATCTCGAAGAAAGTATCGAAAACATTGATGCTGAACGCTTAGAGAACATCTTTAGCACCAACATTTTCTCGATGTTCTACTTGAGCAAGGCAGCTCTTCCCCATCTCAAAGAAGGGAGTTCGATCATCAACACTACTTCCGTAGTGGCTTACAAGGGAAATGAGTCTTTGCTGAGTTATTCGACAACGAAGGGCGCAATTCTTGCCTTCACGCGATCGCTGTCCCAATCTTTGATCGAAAAAGGCATTCGCGTTAATGCTGTTGCACCAGGCCCGATCTGGACGCCCTTCATCCCCGCTACCTTCCCCCCTGAGCAAGTCTCAAGCTTTGGGAAGCAAGTGCCGATGCAGCGACCGGGTCAACCCTTTGAGGTCGCAACATCCTATGTCTTTTTAGCCTCCGATGATGCTTCTTACCTCGCAGGTCAAGTGCTGCATCCCAACGGTGGTGTAGTTGTCAATGGTTGATATCTGATAGTATCAAACTCCAAATAGCTCACTGGCTTTAGTCGGTGGGCTATCGCATTTAAAGCCCGCCTGCACGGGTTGAAGATTCTTAATCAGGATTACCGCTCTCGTAAATGCATCTAGATTTAAATTGGCACGTTGAAGGCAAAGCAAAATTTCAAGTCGGCAACGCCTTCTATCGTGCAACAAGCGGGGTAGCGAGAGATTTGGGTGTTTTCGCGGCGGCGGTTTACAAATCTGATACAGGAGGCTTGCGGGTATTAGAGGCGATGAGCGGTTGTGGTGTGCGTTCCTTGCGCTATTGGCTGGAGAGTGAAGCGGATTGGGTGTGGGCGAATGAGGGAAATCCCGACATCAGCCCGATCTTGCACCAAAATTTAGCAGACGCGATCGCCTCAGGGCATTCTCAGGTAACTCATCTTGATGCAAATCGGGTATTTTTTGACTGCTACAATCGCTCTGACTACTACGACTTAGTCGATGTCGATTGCTTTGGTTCCCCCGCTCCCTACCTCAGCACCAGCCTGTGGGCGACGAAAATCGGCGGGCTACTTTACCTCACCAGCACCGATGGACGTACAGCCACAGGACACTCCCCCAAAAATAGTTTGAGCGTCTACGGGGCTTATGCTCGCGCTCACCCCTCTGCCCACGAGCAAGGGTTGCGGCTATTAATTGGTAGCGTACAACAACAAGCCGCAACCAAGGGATTGGGCATTGAACCTGTTTTTTCGCTCTTTGCCGGACAAGTTTATCGGGTAATGCTGCGTTTGGTAGCTACGCAGGAATTGACAGAGAAAAACTTCGGATTTATCGGTTACTGTCACCAGTGCGGTGATTATCAAGTGGTTCCCTGGCGCAAGCTGGGGCGGGTGGTTTGCCCTCACGACGATTCATCGTTGACAATCAGTGGCCCCATGTGGCTGGGGGAATTGCACAACGCTACTCTGTTGCAGCGGATGCGGGCGCTTGCCGAGGAGTGGAATTGGTTAGAGCGGGTGCAGTTATTGAAGGTGATGGAAGCAGAAGCAGACTTCCCGCCTTACTTTTTCACCCTAGGAGAAATTGGTCGCCGAGGCAAAATGGATATCCCAAAACGCGATCGCCTGATTCAATCCTTGCATGAGCAGAACTATCGCGCCAGCTCTACTCATATCAATGCTCAGGCGATTAAAACCGATGCTGATTTGCCGACTTGCATTGCCGTCGCACGTCGCTCTTAGGGGAGTCGGTGAGTCCTGAGTGCTGAGTCCTGAGTTGGGGAGAAAGGATGAAGAGTGAAGTATGAAGGATGAAGGATGAAGTATGAAGGATGAAGGGTAAGAGGTGAAGGATGAAGGATGAAGGGTAAGAGGTGAAGGATGAAGGATGAAGGGTGAAGGATGAAGGATGAAGGATGAAGGGAGGCTAGGGTGCTTAGGTTAGGGGTTAGAGGTAGGGGTTTGCTTCTACCTCATCCCTCTTACTAGTTGCTAATCCCTACTTGACGAGCCGCGACTAGATAGCGGAAGAGATATTCAACAACCTCTAAGTAGTTCTGGGTAGTAGCAGGGGAACTTCCCCAAACAGTGACGCCGTGGTTACGGATGAGTAAGGCTGGTACGGGGGGAGGAGAATGGGAAAAGCGATCGCTTATTTCTTTGGCGATCTGCGGCACATGCAAGTGATTGATAAATACAGGTAGAGAAACCTGGGGATCTTCCTCCCAGACTCCCAAGCCTTTAATCATTTCCAAAGCAGGGAGAGGCAACTCCTCACTGTCTGTGAAGTGAGAAACCAGGTTTGCCTCAATGGAGTGGACGTGGTAACACGCTTGCGCCTCAGGGAACAAGGAGTAAATCGCTTGATGAATACTCATTTCTGCTGAAGGGCGTTGATTGGGGTAAGACTCTACCACCGTTCCCGTTGGTGCAATGCGGACAAAATCCTCTTCCCTCAACTGCCCTTTGTTACAACCACTAGCCGTAATCCAGAAGCTACCATCAGGTGTCTTTGCCGAAAGGTTGCCCGCCGTACCTACCATCCAGCCGACTTGGTAGAAGTGGGTAGCAGCGGCGATGAGAGTTTTTCTGACATCGGTACTCATTACTTTCTTTAAATGCCTAAGAAACACATCCAGATTCTAGAGAAGGATGGGTTTTGTGGATAGCGTACTCAGATGTGCGCTGATTGATAATCAGTTTGCACGCCCTGCTCTTACTGCAAACTAAACAACAGTGCAATTCCTCCTAATGCCACCAGTACTCCCAAAAACGCCCGAAAACTTACCTTTTCACCCATCCACATTGCCAGGGGCAAAACAAATAGCGGACTTGTCGCTAGCAGCGCTTGGGCAATTCCTGCGGCTGTCAATTTCAGGGCGGTTTGTTGTAGCCAAATGGCTAGGAATGTGCTGAAGATGGCGGTTACGATAATAATCCCCACAATTTTTATGGACTGTAGAGGCTCAAGCCACAGACGCGGTTGTCGTTCTTTGAGCGGTATCCACAACAGCAAAATCAGTATCCCCCCAGTTATTCGCACTAACGTACTCCACAAGGGGGTAACGGTAGTGCCAGATAGAGCAGCACGGGATAACACGGCTCCACTTGCTTGTCCTAAGGCGGCTAACAGGGCAAAACTGACGCCACGGGGTAGGTTCATCACCTGACGAGAAACCACTGGGACTCGTTCGCTGACAACCCAGGCGATGCCTAAGACGGTGAGAAAAATTCCTGCCCAAGCCCCGGTACTCAGGGTTTCCTGTAAAAAGATTAGGGCAATTAAAGCGGTTAAGGGTGGGGCTAAGGCTTGTAGTAACAGCGTTCGCCTTGCACCGATGTTGTTCAGCGACTCGAAGTAAAAGGTATCGCCTAAACCAATCCCCAGAATTCCGCTGAGGAGTAGGAGTCCTAGGGCTTTACTGTTGAGTCCGAAGGACAGGTTACCCTGTATTAGCAAGGTGAAAGCGATCAGGGCGATCGCCACTATCCCTTTACTCAAATTGAGCAATAGTGGAGGGATTTTTTGTCCGAGGTGAGCAAACACTACTGCTGACATTGCCCACAACAGCGCCGCACTGAGGGCAGCTAGTTCTCCACCAAAGTTTGTAATCCAGAATTCAATCACCATTCAAAAATTTCTCTTGAGTCGTGCGGCAAAGGGATTGCACAATCTTTATCAACAAAAAAACCCAGTGTTAGCTGGGGGACGTGAGAGACACTACTCATCAAAGAGTGTTATCGATGGCGAACAATATAACGTCCATAATAGCGGCTAAATTGCCAGAGTTTAACAAAAGGACGAAGGATGAGTTGACGAGTCTTACTTAAGAGTTCGCGTTGATATTTTGCTAACTCCAGATGGCTTGCTTCATTAATTCCCTTATACGTTGAAAATCTCATAATTTAACTCAGTATCGTTTGCTAAAAGTAGACTGATTTACTGGTAATAACTCTGCTCGATCCAGGCGCGCATTTCTGCTTCTGAAGAGCGACACACCGAACGCCCTGTTCTAGGGTCATAGCCATACCACCAGGTTTTACCACGGTCGGAGCGTTGCCAAGTCTGTAGTTCTTGTCCCCGCGCGATCGCTGTAACGAGCTGTTTCCAGATCCCCCTTAAAAAGGAGGCTGACTTAGTTTTTTTAGTAAGGTTTGCTGCGGATGAATTAAAAATTATTTCTAGTTTTTCTCGGTCAGAATGTCTTCTATAATCCATCATAGGAAGATGCCTCGAAGATGAAATCTTAGCCGCTGTTATCTTTCATGAAACAAATTTAACAATTTCTCTATTGACATACAAAACATTACTTGAATAGGTTATATGAATAAAATTCATAGATAGAGAAAAACGGAATTCGGTCGCGTTTGACACAAGTAAAACCCTGTTGGCATCACCTGTATGAGTCAAATCAACTCCTATAAGCTAAAAATTTCTCAACTGCGTGCCTTAGTTGCAGTTGCGGAACATGGCAACTTCAGCGAAGCAGCCCTGCATCTAGAACTCTCCCAGTCAGCCGTGAGCCATGCGATCGCTTCTTTGGAAGAAGAATTGGGGGTAATGCTGCTTTCGCGAGGGCGTCACGGAGCGCATCTCACCTCAGTGGGAGAGCGGATAATTACTCAATCGCGGGAAGTGTTGCAACTCCTACAAAAAATCGTCCAGGAAGCCAATCGAGAAAAAGGATTAGATGGGGGAAGTGTACGCCTTGCTTCTTTTCGGAGTGTAGCAACTCACATCTTGCCCACAGTGATTGCTCAATTTCGTAGTCACTTCCCAGGCGTTAGCGTGGTGCTTACGGAGTATTCCGATTATTTAAGCGTAGAACAGGTACTGCGCGAAGGTCGTGCCGACATTGGTTTTACAATTATTCCTACGGTTAGTGAATTTGAGACATGGGAAATCCTGCGGGATGAGTTTGTTGTTTTGCTACCGCCTAATCAAGGAGTAAGTAGCAATCAACTTACTTGGGAGCAACTAGCTACCTACCCATTGATTTTTCCTTCTGCCAATGCTTGTTACCTCTCACTTCGCAAGCACTTAAATGGGATAGGATTCCCACTGAATATTGCTTATGACGTCAAAGAAGACTCAACAATTGTCAGCTTAGTCATGCAAGGCTTGGGAGCCGCAATTCTGCCTCGTCTTGCTGCCGAACCAGTACCCGAAGAAATTCAAGTGTGCCGTTTGCCAGTTCCCTTAGAGCGAGTCATTGCCACAGCCGTGTTGGCAGATGCCCTGCATCCTCCCGCTGTTTTCGCTTTTTTGGAGGCGTTGAAAAAAGTGAGTCGCTTTAGTTCAAAAGCAACAGTGTAGGGAGTAAAACGACTGACTCGACAAAGCCGTTAAACCAACTTGCTATAAAGTGTAAAGAAACCAATGCGATCAATACTTTTGAGTTTGAATGTGAGCGAAGTTTCTTTGCAACCGTGGTTGAGACTTCTCTTAACCATTGCAGAAGTTTTTGCGATCGCCTACTTGGCGGCTTGTCTCTTTCTCTTCTGGCGGCAAAGCCGATTTATCTTTAAGCCCGTGATCTTGCTCAGGGGAACTCCTGCTGCCTTTAACCTCCCCTACGAAGAACTCTGGCTACCTGTTAAAACCAAGTCCGGTAAAACCAGTCAACTTCATGCTTGGTGGATTCCCGCTGTAAATCCCGATGCACCCGTTTGGCTGTTTCTGCATGGGAACGGTTCAACGATTGGCGATGAGGTGAAACGCGCTTTCTGGTTTCACCAGTTGGAATACTCTACCTTGATGATTGATTATCGGGGATACGGTCGCAGTCTGGGCAAGTTTCCCAGTGAGGCGACTATCTATGAGGATGTGGAAGCGGCTTGGAGTTACCTAAGACAAATCCGGCAAATTTCCCCGCAGCAGATTTTCCTGTACGGTCATTCTTTAGGAGGTGCGATCGCCATTGAACTTGCCTCTCACCATCCCGACGTTGCCGGATTGGTGGTTGAAGGCTCCTTTACTTCCATGCGCTTGATGGTGGACTATCACTACCGCCATTTCACCGTCTTTCCCGTCGATCTACTCTTACACCAGCGTTTTGATTCCTTGAGTAAAGTGCGATCGCTCTCCATGCCGATTCTCTTCATTCACGGCACAAGCGATCGCGTTGTTCCCTCTTATATGAGCGAAATCCTCTTTGCCGCTGCATCCGAACCCAAACAACTCCTTTTAGTCCCCGAAGCAGGGCATCACAATGTTGGTGAACTGAGTGGTGAGAAATATTTCCAGGCAATCAAAGCCGTGGTGACACAAGCGCAAACCCAAAAAGCGCAGCTCAGTTCTATTGAGTAAGCAACGCGATCGCCTTTATTCGCCAGTTGGAGAATTGTCTACTCAAGTTTGCGGCTACTCGTATATTTACTGAGGGCGATCGCACGGGAGCATATGGGACTTAAATGTAAATACCGTAAAGGTTCTGCTATTTAAAACGTCAGCAGTGATCTAGGTAGCAGTGAAGACCTGTTTAAGTCACCTGAAACAGTGACACAAGATTAAGTTTGACATTTTTCCTGAGACTTACCGTAAAAGCATGAAGTTTAGTTTAATAAATGTCATGTTTTATCCTACAAGTTTCTCAGATGAGTTAGTCGCTCCAGTTTCGCTATCTCATAATACTGAAGTAAAAAAGAACAATCAGGAAAAGAAAAAAAATACATCGCCAGAAACAACAGCAGAAAAGTCCAAGGAGAAAGTATCTGAAAATGAATCTTCTGCTGAGGGCGATACAACAACAGAAATGGAAATTACTATGCGACCTGCTTGATCCCTCGGCGGTTCTATACCTACCCCTGCATAGAGATAGCGGGCAAACTGCCTACCCCAAAATAAAACCTACCCTTGCAGGTAGACCCCCCTAACCCCCTAATTGAGAATATGAGGTATCTTGATTAGTTAGAGATTAGGAGGGTCATAAGTAGCCTGTAAAAATCAGCTTCCTATGAGGCAGTTGTCAGAGATGCCAAAGGGTCAGGAATTGTATTTGATGGGGCTTCAAACTGCCCAGTTGAGACAAACTCTAAACGCAGCTTTAAGTAAGTAATGAACTGAGGGTGAGTGGAAATTACCGCCACCGCAGGTTGAGGGCAAGATTTCTTGATCTCTGCCATTTCTGGTGCTTCCAGAAAAGCTGGCTGCTTAACTAACCAAAAGTCGATTTCTTTTTCTTGTTCGTGGTAGTGCCGGACACGCTCCTTCAACACTTCATCTAAGGGTTCTTCTTCAATTAGAAAACGGTGGCTTGCTAAAACGTAATGGTATGTTGTCATTTGTCAGTTATCTATTGTTAGTTGTTTTTGGCTAATGGCTAGCTTCTAAAGCTGTCCCCGCATTGCCTGTTTCATCTCGCGCACAGCGCGTTCGATGCCGACTAAAGAGGCTCGACTAATGATTGTATGACCAATGTTGAGTTCTTCCATACCGACAAGGCAAGCAACAGGGTAGACGTTCCAGTAGGTCAGACCGTGACCCGCATTGACTCGTAATCCGGCGGCGATCGCTTGTTCACATCCTTGAGAGAGGGCGGCTAGTTCTTTGTCTCGACTAGCTTCATCCTTTGCCTCAACATAGCGACCTGTGTGCAGTTCAATAAACTGCGCCTTTGTCTTTACTGCTGCCTCGATTTGCTTTTGGTCGGTGTCGATAAATAAGCTCACAGGAATCCCCGCAGTCTGCAATTTATCGACAACTTCACTCAGCCGCTGAATTTGTCCTGCAACATCCAGCCCTCCTTCTGTCGTAACTTCCTGACGCTTTTCAGGAACGAGGGTAACGTAGTCGGGTTTGACATCCAACGCGATCGCTACCATCTCATTGGTCGCGGCGCATTCCATATTCAAATGAGTCCGCACGGTTTGCCGCAACAGGCGCAAATCCCGGTCTTGGATATGGCGGCGGTCTTCCCGTAAGTGAGCGGTGATGCCATCAGCTCCGGCAAGTTCCGCTAAGACAGCAGCAGCAACTGGGTCTGGCTCTACCGTCCGTCGCGCCTGCCGAATGGTGGCAATGTGGTCAATATTGACGCCGAGTGTAAGCAACCTGGAATTCTCCTGACACAAGCGTTGTCTCCTTCAATTCGATCTTAAACTGAAATGCTCATCACTCTCCGAGCGATCGCGCTCTAGTCAATGCTGGCGCTAGGAAATAGAACGCGATCGCCAAATTTGCCGTAACCACAACCAACCCATTAAGCAACCGACAGCATAATAGAAAAAATCCCCCCACGAGAAGGTTGTCCCCAGTAGCGTTCGACCCACAAACGTTGCCCGAAGCGCTTCTAGAAAGGGACTTTTCCACAATTGCAGCACTTCCAAGGCACAGGTAACACCAAAAACCCCTAATGGAATGTGATTAACGGCTTTCCGGCTAGGAATTAGTAAAAAGAAAAATAGGCACCAAAAAATCTCGTACAACACATCGCCTGCGTAATGATTAACCCATTGAGCCGCTACACCGGAATAAAACTTGGAGAGAAAACCCAATGGCGTAACCAGCAGTAGCGAAAGAATGGTGTACCAGCCAATAGTGGTGCTTTTAGACATTAAAGTGAAAAATCTACACCTGCAAGCAGGCTAGGGAATGCTCAAACTCAGGCAGTCTTTGATCAGTTTTTGCTGCGCCAAGCCGTCTTTGCCAAAAAACGACGCCGCCTGTCCGAGGTTAATTATCTCCCTCAGACAGGCGCAAAGAGTATGATTGCCTCCGGCATCGCGCCAAGGGCGATCGCGCGTTGAATTTAATCAACGTACTCTCAAAAACTAGGCTTCTTCTTTGTCACCGTAGCCAATGACTGCAACTTTGTGACGGTAAATTAGTTCACCTCCATACCAACCGGAAAGACCCAGTAGTGCGGAGACAATCACTGAAAGAATTAGTCCTGTGAACAAGATATTTTCCGCTGGGTCACCGCCTAGCCGCAATCCCAGGTTAATCGCTGAGAGTACCAACGCTCCCACATTGAGATACATATGCGCCCAGCCTGCGGTGTGCTTGCGAACGCGACCAATTCGCATGAAGTCGAGCAAGCCAGTGAGAGCAGCGACAAGACCAGTCACTAACCCTGCCCCAATCAGCCAAATAGCAGCGCGTGCCCAGAAGACGTCGCCTGTTAACCAATAACCAACGTCACTAGCTGTGGCGGCGACCAAAAGACCGATCGGCATCGTTACGATGGCTGGATGCAGTGGATGTCCGGCGATCGCGACTGTACTTGGTACACCGCTGTCACGATAATTACGCTCGTCACTTTCAATTACAGGTGGGATGTTTGGTGTCTGTGTCATGTTCGTTTCTCATTTTTATAAGTTCTAGCGGTCAAAGCCTTTATTTGCTTTCACGCTTGAGCAAGCCCGATCAGTTTTAGGATTGCGATCTACTGCTGTAGCCGATCACCGCAATCTTGTGGCGGTAGATCAGTTCGGCTCCGTACCAGGCTGATACGCTGAGCAGGAGCGCCACAACAACTGAAATCATTAGTCCTGCCGGAAACGTCACCGTCTCTTGTTCTCCCCACCGTAGCAACAGATTTAATATTGTTAAACCCAGAGCTAAAATGTTGAGTCCTGCATGTGCCCAGCCCGCTTTACGCTCCCGGACTCGCTTGATTCTAATCAAGTCCAGCATCCCGGTGAGCGCGGCGAGGACGCCACTGGCTAATCCCGCTGCGATTAGATAAAAGGAGGCGCGTGCCCAAAAGGGTTCGCTAGTCAGCCAATAACCAATGTCACTAGCTGGTGCAGCGACTAGAAAAGCAATGGGCAAGGTGACAAGAGCAGGGTGGATCGGATGTCCTGCGATCGCCACAGTACTGGTAATGCCGCTATCCCTATAATCATCTTTTTCGCCCTCAGCCACCACAGGAATATTGGCGTAGGCGGTGTTACCCCCTTGTTCTTGCCGCTCAGTTTCTGGAGTTTCCATCGATATGTCCTAACAACAGGCTGTCGATACTTTTGTCAACCAACTTCTAGTACCTTGATCGTTGAGCAGTGCCGACATCGCCAAGCGCGATCATTTGGCTCATCCCCATAAAAAATAGAGAGATGAGAGGAAAGAAACATCCTGCTGTAGAAAGAGACAGAATTTACATGGAGGGGAATTGAGTCACATCCGCGATCGCTTGGAGGGTGAGCCTTCCTGCTTCCACCTCTAGCTGTTGAATTCGCAGGGTAATCCCTTCCATCTCAAAGTTACTTAAGTTAAGAACTCTACTCGCTTTGTCCATCAACGCCTTGGTCAGTTTTGGAGAAAGCTCTTTTCCTGCCGCATACTGCACATCTTCAAGCAAAACGCCGCGTCCGTCAGCACTAATACGAGGCGTAGTTGTAAAAGAAACGTCCCTAATCTCATTGACTTCGCGCAGCAAAATCTTCGCATCCAACGCCACTTTGCCGTCTGCCAAAAAATGACAATTGACTTGCTGCGTATCAATGGTAACTGGCTTACCATCCACTTCAACACCCAGATCTTGCATCTGGTTACTCAACATTTCAGAGTTGAAGGCGCGGTTGATATCCCCCTCGATTAAGACGATCCTGGCTGTTCCTTCCGCAGGCTGAGTCAGCTCAATATTACCCATCAAAGCTTTTAAGGGACTAACGGCAATAGACATGATGTGGATTTTCATCTCTTGCATCCGCAGAGATTGCCGCATCGCCAGTCCTTCCCCATGAATCGTCAGAGATTCTAGTTCCCCCTGAGCGAGTCTGCCCGGATCGGTTTTGACTTGAACTTCTAATCGTTCCGCTTCATCGATTTGAGCCGATAAAGCTAATTCGGCAATTTTATTAATCGCCTGCTCTCCTAACCCATCCGTTCCTGGTATCACTGCCTGCATCTCCTTTGAGGTGAGCCATCTTGTTTAAGATATGAATTTATGTTAAGGAATGTATCTGTCTAGTGACAGAAGGAGAGAGGGCTGGGGTGATGAGGTGATAGGGAGCCGGGGAGCGGGGGAGCAGGGGAGCAGGGGAGCAGGGGAGCAGGGGATAACTACACTCACCCTTCATACTTCATACTTCACCCTTCATACTTCATCCTTCATACTTCACCCTTCATACTTCATCCTTTCTCCCCAACTCAGGACTCACTGACTTAGGAATCAGGAAACTCTTCAACATGGGCAGTGGCTTCTAGCCTTAACTTACCTTTTTGCAAATCAAGTCCCTTGAGGCGCAACGACATTCCTTGTAACTCAAAGTTGCGTAAATCGAGTAGTTCTCTAGTGCTGTCTAGCAAAGCGTCGGTGAGTTCTGGGGACAATTCTTGAGTGTCACCGTATTGCACATCTTCAAGTACAACCTGTTCCCCACCAGAACTTTTTTGAGGTCGTGCAGTAAAGGAGACTTGCTTTTTCTCATTTGTTTCAGCAATAACCACTTCGGCGGTGAGGGCAACTTTCTCTTCTCCGGGTAGGCGGAACTGGACGTGCTCAGTGTTGATGGTGGTGGGTTCGCCGTTTACATTAATCTTGAGGTTTTGCAGCTTCTGTTTGATATATTGCGAGTTGAATGCGCGTTCTAAATCTGCTTCTGTCAGGACAACGTGAGCCTGGGCATCCGTGGGATGATTCAATTTGATCTCACCAAAGGCGGCTTTCAGGGGATCGATGCCAACGTTGCCTGTTTTCACGTTGAGTTCTTCGGTACGGAGGTCTTTTTGCATGACCAACCCCTTACCGTCGATCTCAACGGATTCTAGCTCTCCTTGCATCAATTTTCCGGGATCGGTGCGGACATCTACTTTTAGATCTTCTGCTTCATCAAGTTGGCTAGATAGTCCAGCTTCTGCGACTTTACTTATTGCCTGTTCACCGATATCTGGTTGGTCTGGCATTGGGTGCTTGTTTCCTTTTTGTTCTGCTGTTGAATCAATCTAGGCGATCGCCTTTACCCCCTGAATCTGCCTGACGATATAAGCAGTAAACGTCTTAAAATCACTCTTAAGATAAATTATTTTAATTTTGTAGGTTCAAATTGCTACTACTTAATTACTAAATATTTAACGTCTACTTCTTGGTAGATTACAGCAAAATTTTTGCCTATATTATCTATGTTGAAATGCAACCCATTAAGGATAAATACTCACTGGATTAACATCACTCTCTGTCCTAGAAGGATTAGTAAGAAAAACTAAAATCCATCTATCGGAAGTGTTAACTCTAACTAGAGTTGAAACAAGTTACAAATGGCTAAAACTTAGATAAATAAGGATTTTTGGTCGATCAACCCATGTTTTTCAGTATCCCTCAAGAGAAAGATGAATCTGCTGGGCTACTGAGAGACACTTGAACACAGTCTAGAACATATCTAGCAAGATCCTTTGAGAGAAAGAAAAATGGTAACGACAATTGATGATACAAAACGTACAGCTATCGGCCAGAAATTGGCAGATATGAAAGCTGTACAACAGTTAATTATTTCTAATGAAGAAAAACTAGTTTCCGCAGTTAACGACTCAGAAATCCGTAAGCGGATGCAACATATGCTTGATGATGACCAAAAGAACATGGGTGTTCTAGAAACAGTCATCGTTCAGTATGGCATTCAGACAGAGCCTCACCAATCAACCACGCAGATGATTGGGCATGTTCAAGAAATGATGGAGAACTCAGATTTCTCCGTATTTGAGAAGGTCGCTCAACACGAACTACTCAAGCACGCCCAAGTGGGAAATGGACTAATTGTTCACAAGTGCGCTCAGGTTGTTGGTGCTGATATAGAAGTGGCGATCGCTCCCCTAAACGCGATTAACTTTGAAAATCGGGCTCACCAAGAGCAACTAAAGGGTATCTCAGAAGTGCTAGGAACCCGTGAATTGACCGGGAAAGATCCTGATCAAGGACTATGGGGACGCGTTCAAGATGCGATGGCAGCGATCACTGGTGTTGCCGGTAGTGTCGTCACCCAAGGTTCCAGTAAATCGGATATGAACATCCAGACTGTAATCAGACTGGATCATAACAAGGTCAACACCCTGTTTACAGAACTTCTAGCTTCCAACGACCCACAAAAGATTCAAGAATATTTTGGTCAAATCTATAAAGATTTGACAGTTCATTCTGAAGCTGAAGAGCAAGTAGTCTATCCCAGAGTTCGTTCTTTCTACGGTGACAACGACACCCAAGAACTGTACGATGAGCAGGCACAACTGAAGCAGATGCTGGAAGACATTAAGTCCACTAGCCCCAGCTCTTCTGACTTTAAAGATAAAATCCGTCGTGTGATGGATGTTGTTGGCGATCACATCCGTCAAGAAGAAAGCACGATGTTCGCTGCGATTGATAATAATTGCAGTTCAGAGCAAAAAGAACAAATGGCTTCTGAATTCAAGGCGGCTAAAGCCAAATTGCAGCAAGAGATGGCAAGTTCTAAGTAATCTCCCTTGCTGTTGAGCAATGGCGGTTTAGTCAGCGATAGACAAACTAGTTAGCCAATAAACTCCTTTTAGAGAGGTCTAGCCGACCTCTCTTTATTTATGCAAACTTGCCCAAATCAACCGAGGGAAGGATGAAGGCAACTGAGCTAATCGGATAAATAGGAGTCAGAGCAAAAGTATCAACCTGAATTAGTAACGGAGGAAAATTCCTATAATGGTAGCCACATTAGATCAAGCTCAACGCACAGCGATCGCTACGAAGCTGGCAGATATGAAAATTCTGCAAAACCTGATGATTTCTAACGAGCAGAAATTATTAGCAGCTTGCAGAAGTGACGAAGAAATTCGCGATCGCCTCGAAGATATGCTCGAAGATGACCAAGAAAACCTGCGTACCATCGATCAAGCGATCGCTAAGTTTGGTACCTCCTCTGACGCTCAAGAGCAAACCAAAAGACTGGTTGAGACGATTGAGGGGATAATGGCAGGCAATGAGCTGGATCTATATGAGAAAGCCATGCAGCACGAGGGGCTGAAGCACCAACTGGTAATGAGTGGTTTGTTGGTTCACAAAGCCGCTCAAGTGGCGGGTGATGACTTAGAAAAAACAATTGACCCGATTAATAAAGTCAACTTCAAAAACCGCGCCCACCAAGAGCAGCTCAAAGGTATCATTTACAAGCTGGGGACTCGCGAATTGGTTGGCAAAGAACCCGATCAAAGCATCTGGGCATCTGCTGAAGATGCGATCGCTGCACTTAAGGGGATCTTTGGCGGCTTGACCGACTAAAGCCTTTAGCCAAATAATTATTCAGGGAGCAATGCGTCTGTAGAGGCATAATCAAGCTCCCTTTTTTTGTAGTTAAATAGGCTGCACCACACAAACCTTCCTCAGAACTCACCTGAGCCTACGACAAGTCAGGGAAACTAGTTTGCAGGGCGCGTGCGATCGCGGCGCTTGACACCCGCTCAAATGGTAGCGCTAAACTGTTGTGAAACTG
Organism: Kastovskya adunca; assembly: GCF_059505785.1. Taxonomy (NCBI): domain Bacteria; kingdom Bacillati; phylum Cyanobacteriota; class Cyanophyceae; order Coleofasciculales; family Coleofasciculaceae; genus Kastovskya; species Kastovskya adunca. The sequence goes on from NZ_JCACLG010000017.1 coordinate 60,030, forward strand.
TTGTTTAAGGATTTCGGCGCGATTCGCCATAGTAGAGGCAGTATGTTTAATTTCCAAGGCAATGATTCTGTCATATCAGCCCTTGGAGCCTTTATTTAGCCTCTGATTTCAGCACCATTCCGTAAGCATCTTTTCCGTTGAGGGTTGAGGTATCGTTAACAAAAATAGAATGGGGATTAGAACCACGAATAGAAGTGGTATTACTTAAATTAGAGGTGCAGGTATGAACCCTGAGGAACTTTTAGAAAAATATGCAGCGGGAGAGCGAGATTTTTTCCTGGCTAACTTAACTCGCATCAATCTCAAGGAAGCTAATTTACCAAAAGCCGACTTCACTCAAGCTAATCTCAGTTACGCCGACCTGTCACAGGCGAATTTAAGCCGTGTGGCATTGGGGACAGCCGATTTACGGGAAGCGGACTTAGAGGGAGCCGACCTCCGAGGGTCTGACCTCAGTGGCGCTGACTTAATGGGAGCCAATCTCAGCAACGCTAACTTAAGTTTGGCGGATTTAACGGGAGCCGACTTAAGAGGGGCAACTCTGATGGTTACGGGTTTGGTAGGAGCAGAATTGGTCGGAGCAAATCTCAGCAATGCCAACTTGATTGGTGCTAACTTGCGAGGAGCGAACCTAAACGGTACTAACCTCACAGACGCCAACCTTAGCAACGCTTACTTGTACGAAGCCAACCTCGCAGAAGCGAAGCTCCAAAATACAAAGCTTCATAGATTGCTCTATAACGAACAAACAAAATTCCCCAAAGATTTTGACCTTACTGACACAGGCGCTTGCTTAATTGCCCCCAGCGTTTCCCTAGCAGGAATGGATTTGAGCGGCGTTCACTTACCGGGTGCTAATTTGCATGGTGCAGACTTGAGAGGTGCAGACTTGAGAAACTCAGCGTTAATTTGGGCAAACTTGAGCGGTGCAAACTTGAGTGGCGCAAACTTAAGCGAAGCCGATTTAAGTGGAGCCGATTTAAGGGGAGCCAATCTTAGTCGCGTCAATCTAGAAGGAGCAAACCTCAGTGGGACGTTAATGCCAGATGGTGTACTACACGACTACCAGCATGTGTGCTAATTACAGAAATTTTCCGATTAATACACCGCATTTATTACAAAGTTTGATTTATTCCCCCCTATTCAAATAAAAATTTTTTCTTGAGTTAAAAGATGGGAGAAGGTAAAGCCAGAATATAGCGGATGGCAAAACTAAAGGAATTAAAATCGCAGCAGAAAGATAAGCTTGCAACCCTATTAGGGCATACAGCATTGTTGCACCTACAAACGCTATTAGTTGTTGGCGTTTGCTAAAACGTCGTTCTAGTAGCATAATTTGCGTTCCTTTTCCTAGGATTACCATGACGCCAATCATCCACAAGTCGGGAATCGGTACGACTAATCGCCGCGTTAGTAGATGATGCAGGGTATAGGCATGGATTTCTCCTCCGGTAAATACGTTGGGAGAAGGGGAAGTTTGATTGAGAGAGCGCCAATAAGCGATCGCCTTAGGTATATCAAAATTATCACTACTATATTGATTCATCCCGGCTTGGTCGTAGCCACCAGCGGCAATGAGGACGACTTGCGGTTGCAGCTTCTCAGGTGGCAGCATTTGAGCCGCATTCTCTAGAACCTCCCAAGCCGCGATGCGATCGTAAGCTTGCTCAGGTGGTAGGGAAAAGTCAACAATTGGCTTTAACCAAAGCTGCTCAAAATTCCGAGAAATGCTGGTAATGGATAAAAGACGTAATTGATGCAGAAATTGCGTTAACTCAGCAGTGGCTTTGCCTTGATTGAGATCGGCAACTACCTGAGTACGAAGATCGTTTGGGGGCGAAGGTGGCTCAGTGGTGAAGGACTCTTGCTGCAAGCTAGACGTGAGTGCCAGTAAGTAGGCAAAGGGACAAGTCTCAGTACAATCGGTGTTGGCGTTTAAAAGGGGAATATTCCAGGGTGGTGCATTGATGTAACCTTGCAGCGTTTGAGAAAGACTGGCAACGCTTTGGGTTACCCCTTGTTCAACTGTGCCTTTTTTCAGGGCAGCAAAGACAAGCCAGGTGCCATTTTGCTCAGTTGCTTGTTGTACGGCTTTTGCGAATATTGAGTCTTCTGAAGTTGGGCTATCGAGGAGATAATCTAAACCGATCGCCTTGGGGTTTTTAGCGGAGAGTTGAGTGACTAATTTGGCTAAATATTCACGGTCAAGGGGATTAATCTTACGGGCATCAATTTTGCCTTTCTCCAGTGATGTGCGGTCGATTTGCACTAACAACACTGGTGGGGGTGTAGCAGGAATTTGGTGGGTGGCGTGACGATAGATTGCTTGCAGCCAAATTCGCCGCTCTAGGGCAAAGTCTTGGACAGGGGGTAATAAACTGAGCAGGGCAAGGATACCCAGAGCGATCGCTTCTTGGCGAGTCGGGAACCACTGCTTGAGTTTTTGCTGCCAACCAAAGGGTTTCAGGCAAAACAGTGGCGTGTCGGGATGCCGAAAGAGGGAGGGAATCAGGTAAGCGCTGGGGTAGGTGAGGTGCTGTTCTAACTTGAGGTGCTGACAAGCGGCTAATAAAGACTCGCAGACATCTTTGTATTCCCCCAGACTCTGAAGAAAGCGCACTAGAAATTCTTGAGCAACGCGGTCATGAATCGGTTCTCGCATCACTGCCACTTGATTCAAACCTAAGTCAATCAAGGCATTGGCGAGACTCAGCCCGCTGCAAGAGTTGAACAAGGCAAACTGCAATCCTCGTTCTATGGCAATGGTTAGGGACGGGGCGAGTTCGCTGAGGGATAACGTCACACCCGGTGCGATCACTAATGCGCCCCCTGTTAAAGCTGTTTCGTTGCTGTGTCCGGCAAAGAGCAAAACATCCCAGCCCTGCTCATCGGCAATAGTCTCCACGATTTGCTCTTTTAGATCATCTGTACTCTGTTTAGCTTCCCTGCTGACAAACTTAATCTCTGCAATTGCAGCGAGCGATCGCACGGCTTGGCGATCGCTATGAAAGTTTAAGCCGGTATCATCACCTAAGATCACCAAAATTCTCCCGCGCTTATGGCGTCGGCGATTTTGGGAAATTACCGTCCGGCGGATAGTGGCGACGCTGCGGACAATCCGAATCTTCCTTGTTGCCGCAAATTCTGCCCCGATTTCCCAAGCCTCCCACGGTAAGCGTGCCAAATCGAGAGGATTGCAAGTAAGCAATACCTCAGTAGTCGTGATGGGGTGATTGTTCGTCCCCACCCCTTGAGCCAGACGAGAGCGAATTTCATACAACTCCTCCCGACGCAGCCAACGATGAAATTCATAGAGGAGTTTGGCTTCTGCTTGCACGAGTTTGTCGTGCCAGTCCACAGGCGGCGCAGCTAGAGAGCCATTTTCTGCCACCCGTCCGCGTAGTGCTTGTCTATAAAAGCTGAGGTAAACCCGCTGCCACTCTTGGTATAGGGTTGTGAGCGTTGGAGGATAGGGAACGCTAACGCTCAGTTGTTGCCCTTTGCCCCAAGTGAGTTCAAAGAGACAAACTTGTTCAACTTGCTGAACTTTTAGATGATAAAACACAAGGGCTGGAAGTCATTGTAATTGGGGATGATTACATACAACTGAGTTTAGAGGTATAAGGTTTTGGGCTTGGCGTCAACAAGACTAAAAAACCTGAAAAATTGCTCGCTCCCTAGGCTCTATCTCTGACTCCACTGAGAGTTATGCAAAAAAATCCCCCTCCACTGCTTCTTTTCCCTTAGCAAAGAGGGCTAGGGGGCGATCGCGTCCGTTATTATCCAGCGATCGCCCTCCCAACTTTAGGAAAAATACAACATCACTTTACTAAAACCACAACATCCCCACAGAGTTTTTACGGAGAAAACCCTAACTGCATTTCTCCAAAGTTCCTTATAAAAACGGTGGAGTATCCCACTCATCTCTCCTTCAATAGAAAGGACAAGTTCAAAATTCTAAAGCAAAACTAACTATGAATAACTTCGACCGAGCACCAGAAAACGAATTAAACGAATTATCAGAAGTTCAATCACCAGAAACCCAACGCTTAACAACCGCTGACATCCTTGCCCATGTTTTTGCCGTTGGTCTTTTAATTGTGACCTTGCCGATTTTCTTTAGTCCTCCGTCTCCTAGCAGTCAGGCACAATCTCCTAACCGTGTCATGTTGCCCCTGCGTTTGAGTCGCTAAATGGGCAGTTGTACCACTGATTCACCAGGGTGCTTTAAAAATTTATACGCGATTGATTCACCAGGGTGCCTAAAAAATTTATACGCGATCGCATCACTCGCGTTCTAAACTGATTCACCAGGGTGCTTTAAAAATTTATACGCGATCGCATCACTCGCGTTCTAACCAGTTTTCTCCAATTCTTCTCGTAACATCCGCTCATAGATTCTTGGCAAATAGCCAGTCATCGCATTATCTTCTATTCCATAACCCAGACTCGTCCAGGTACCGGAAAGCTGCCGCAACACATCTTCTAGCTTTCCTTGCCGCAGTTGTTCTGCAATATCCACACCCCATGCCTGAGGGTCACTCAGCCAAGCATGAACAACCGCATCCTGAAATTCTGGCTCAAAACTGTAAGACTGCCACCTCCAAAAACCTGAAGGGCGGGGGTGATAGCGCTGTGCCTTCTCATTCCAGGTTGTGTTGAGAAACTGATATCGTCCGGCTGCGGTTGTGCAGTTGCCCACGTTCGGGCCTGCCACAATCGGGACGCACAACTCTGGATGACGCCCTAAATCTGAAACATGCTCGCCCCCATAAATAATCGAGTAAGGTTGGGAGTCATTGGCTTCACTGGCAGTGATTGTCCGCATCAAGGCACGAATGTGGGGATCGCCGTCTTTCATCACCAGTGGCGGCGTGCCATTCACCCCTGTAGGATAGGGCGATCGTTGAGTGTAGTCCATGCCATCGAGATTGGATAGCAAGAACATCAGTGCGATCGCGCTAGCACTGCCAGCGATCAGACGTTTTCCTAAAGTGTTGGTGAACTCTGTAGGAAAACTAAATTGTTGCTTTTTATCCACAATTCGACGTATCAAGCTCAATTCGCCTCACGCTGGTCAACTCAACGATATCTGCAACTGTTTAGGCGACGCTGGCAAATAGCTCTTCCCAGCTTTTGGGTTCCGCCTCTGGTTTGGCGATCGTTTCTACAATTTTATTCATTGCTTCCGGTTGCTGGAGCGCTTCCACGCAAACTTGTGCCACTTTGGTGCGCGGAATGCTGCCATCAAACAAGGTATCGGCAGAAGACATCACCACAGGATTAGGATTATCTTCATTTTTCAGACCGCCCGGTCGAACAATGGTGTAACTCAAGCCACTGCTTTGCAGGTACTCCTCTGCTTTCTTTTTCCACACCAAAATCAGCCAGAACAGGTTGAGCGGGTGGAACAATTGGGATGCCGCAATGGAAGAAACCATCACAAAATGCTCAATTCCCTTTGTTTTGGCAATGTCTATTAAATTTTTTGTCCCTTCGTAGTCAACTTTGTAAGGGCCTGTTGGATCGAAGCTCGGAGCGGCTCCGGTTGCGCTGAGGATGACCGTACTATCACCAATAGCAGCCCCAAGGGTTTCTGGCTTCAAAACGTCTCCGACGACCAATTCCACCTCCGCCGGAAGCACTTCTCTCCCTTTTTCCAGATTTCTTACTAGAGCACGAACAGTAATATTTCGCTTAACCAGCTCTTGTACAATTCGACGACCCGTTTCGCCTGTTGCTCCAGCGACAAATGCTTTCATCCCTTTCTCCGTAAATCGCCCATGGTTGATTTTCTAACTCGCAAGCTATGCTGAGTGAGCAAGAAATTCTCTTGCGATTGCTGTAAACTGCAGTTTCTCAATTGTATAAATTTTGGAGATATGTACGCATGTTTACCGAAAAGTAAATAAACGCTAGCAAAAATTGCAACCCAGTATTGGGAATTTTGGAATATAGGGCAACCAACGCAGTAGAGGATATTTATGCACTCTCAATTCACCGAAGATCAATATCGAGAAATCGAGCCATCGCGTTTGCGTAACGACTCAGATTTCACTGAGATTGACAGTGCCGTTTCCGAAGCAGCCGAAGTCAGCGCAGTCAGTCGGTTTCATAGTCATTTTGAAGACTGCATGGAAATGTATGCTGAAGCTCATAAAGTTGCTGAATATTTCGATAACCACCAAAATTGGTTTTGTCGTTGCGCCCACCCCATGATGGTCGAACCGCTGGGGAAAAATGGTTATGCTTTGTTAATTGGGCGTTTTGGTGCCTTTGGTTATGAAGTCGAGCCAAAAGTTGGCTTAGAACTATTGCCCCAAGACCAAGGAATTTATCGCATTCAGGCAATACCCGTACCGGGTTATGTTCCTCCCGGCTATGACGTAGACTTTCAAGCTTCTCAAACCTTTGTAGAAGTGTCTGCAAAGGAGCACTTCCAGGGGCAAAAAGAGGAACTTAGGCAACTCCCTGATGCAATTACGCGAGTGGAATGGCAGCTAGATTTGAGAGTTGCCTTGCGCTTCCCAAAGTTCATCAACAAATTGCCCCAACCATTAGTTCAGAAAACAGGCGATCGCGTTTTACGCCAAGTCGTCAAACAAGTTTCCCGCCGCTTGACTCAGAAGGTACAGGAAGACTTCCACACCAGCTTAGGTTTGCCCATCCCCAAAAAAGGTGAACGGCACTAAAGTGTCCTTTCAAACCTGGTTGATTACACTCTCCGGCGCAAAGAACCGCACCCCTCTGCTGTCCACTAAGACAGGGAATGGGGGGCGGTTTCTTAAATGATTGGCAATTCCCCCAAGCTTGACAACCAGCAAAAAGCTACATCTTGCTGATGATTCTCTGGACAATTTGCATACCCGTCACTCCCTGCCAAGCAAATAGCCCCAGGAGAACAATATTCAAACTAACGTGGGTATAACGCGCCCACATATTCCCTTTTTGCATGAAAGGTGAGAGCGAAGCCGAGGTGGCAATTAGCCCCATCATCCCCAAGCCAGCCAATAGATGAGGGCCAAAAAACAGTTTGCCATTGTTGAGGTAAGTGACACCCATTCCCGCTAGGGAACCAATGACCATAAACCCTAGTAGTAAGCTTCCGATTTGGTAGTGCCTGACGTTATAGCGACCCTTGATCAGTTCTTTTTTGGCGTCACCGTCAGCATTTCTTGCCTGTTGAATTTTTAGACCCAGATAAAAAGAATAAATCGCTAGAGCCAACAGCACCCACATAAAAATGGGGTGAATAAATTGAGACCAGACTTTTACCGATTCCGGAATTGCAAAGTTCATAAGGCGTGTTCTTAGAAATGGTTAAGGATCGTGATAAAAATTAACTTAACACAGCTCTCATTTTCTCTAAAGTTTGACTAGCCCTTAAAGAAATCTCTGTCTGAGGCTACTTCTTCTGGCGATCAAGTTGGCGCTAAATTGACAGTACTTAGGATGCAATGAGGCGTTTTTCCCCGATATACAGAGATTTCCGATTAATGACCTCCAAAGATTTCCAACTAATCCATGCCGCTCGTAGCGGCAACCTCGATCAGGTCAAGACACTCCTCGAACATGGCGCTCATGTTGAAGTAGCTGACGCTGAAGATACCACGGCATTACTATTTGCTGCCCACTCCGGCTACACAGAAATTGTTCATCTGTTACTACATGCTGGGGCAGATGTCAACCGTAAACGAAGAATTTATGGATTGACCCCATTGATGATTGCCGCCGCCGCCAATCAAGTTGATGTGGTGCGGACTTTAATTGCTGCGGGTGCGGATGTCAATGCCAGGAATGAAGATGAGAGTACGGCTTTGATGGTTGCAGCACTGAGAGGTCATGAGGCAGTGGTCAACATCCTGCTAAATGGGGGTGCTGATGTCAATATCAAAGACAAAGATGAAGAAACGGCGCTAACCTTAGCCACCCAAGCGGGTCACAACCAGATTGTGCAAGCCTTACTGAATGCCAAGGCTGATGCCAACACCCAAGACCACCAGGGGGAAACTGCTCTCTCATTAGCGACAGAGCAGGGAAATCTAGCCGTTGTGCAGACACTCATTAAAGCGGGTGCCGATGTCAACGTCCGTAGCCCTGAGGGGGGAACTCCCCTGATGGCAGCCGCATCGAATGGTTACCTATCGATAGTGGTAGCTTTACTAGATGCGGGTGCCGACCCCAATGCTAAAGATAAAGATGATGAGACACCGCTTCATTTTGCCGTTATTGAAGGTCATGATGCTGTCGTAGACTTGTTGCTGGAGCAGGGGGCAAGTGCCCAGGCGATTAATCGCTTAGGTGACACTCCTTTGATGGTGGCAGCGATTCATGGTCATACCAGAATTATTCGGGCGCTGCTGAAACGAGGAGCGGATGTCAATGCGGAAAACTTTGGTGAAGCGCCTGTAACTCTAGCTGCGGCTCAAGGTCATGCAGACACTGTCAACGTTTTGCTGGATGCGGGGGCAAATCCGGATACGGTTACAGCAGACGGGAAAACAATTTTGATGAAAGCGGCTGACCGAGACGATACGGCAGTGATACAGGCACTTCTGGACGCTGGCGCTCAGGTTAATCTCCAGGATAATGCGGGTGCTACTGCTTTGATGTGGGCTGCCCATCAGGGCTATGTTGGTGCGGTGAAGACTTTACTGGACGCGGATGCGGATGTCAATCTCAAAAACCGTGGGGGCTATACGGCGTTAATGATTGCCGATTTTAATAGCTATCCTGATGTTGTGCAGCTTCTGCGAACAGCAGGTGCGGCGGAGTGACATCCTCCCACGGCAAATCAAAGATTGTACCGTGGGCTTCCCAAGAATCACTTCTTAGGTTTCCTGGTTGTTCCCCGTTCGGACTTCGGCGTGAGCGCTCAGTCGAACGCTGAGCGCTCACGGCGAAGCCTTAGACTACGCTCAGGGGATTTCGACACTCGCCTAGACTGAGTTACCTCAGTCCCCGGTAGATCGTCTGCACAGGCACTTTCCATTCCCGTCTGTCCAACGGTACTAATGAGTTTAATTCCTCTGTTTCTTATAACTTGTCCACTGGCTACATCTCTGTCAGTCCTGTAGCTACAGTGAGGACAGTTATGAACTCGAACACTGAGATCTTTTCTGACTTCACCACCACATTCAGGACATTGCTGAGAAGTTCCGCGAGCATCAACAACAGCAAAGAACTTCCCTCGCTTCCAGCACACATACTTAACAATGCTTCTGAATTGTCCAAAAGCAGTATCAAGCATGTGTTTCCCAAACATTCCCTTAGCACTGGTGCGGTAATCTAAATCTTCCATGAAGACCATATCACCCGCATCACAAAGAGCGTGGGCTTGTTTGTAGTGAAAGTCTTTTCTCGTGTTGTCAATATGGTGATGAAGTCGGGCAACCTTAATACGCTGTTTTTCGTAATTCTTCGACCGCTTTTGTTTTCTAGAAAGTCTGCGTTGCAGCAATTTCAGCTCGCTTTGCAGACTATACAAGAATTTAGGCGGCTTTACGAGAACGCCATCACTAGTTGCCAAGAATTATCTCCAACCCAATATCAACCCCAATTGGATGACCGTGAGGGATAGTGTCGGGAACACTGACATCACATTGCAGGGAGATAGAGGCATACCAGTAGTCAGCTTTCCTCAAGATTCGCACCTGTTTGACCACAAACCCTGTTGGGATGGGTCGGTGCAAGTTAATCGGGATTGTTCCGACTTTGGGCAGTCTGATCTGCAAATTCGTTATTGGATTCTCCTTAAACTGGGGAAACAGTAACGATTTAAACTGACCATACTTCTTGAATCGGGGAAAGCCAAATCCTCTGTTGTGAAAGTACTCCCAACCTCTATGCAACTGTTTAATAGCTTGCTGAAGAACTTGGGAAGGAACTTCACCCAACTTAGGGAATTCCTTCTTCGCTCGTGGCAAATTATTAAGCTGCTGAATTTCACCCGGAAACTTCAGGTCGGCATGGAGGATGTATTCCTTCTCCAAAGAGCATCTGTTAACCAAGCACTTACGACTATCGCACCAATCCTTTATCTCCCGAAGTGCGTAGTTGTACGCGCGGCGACAGATTTCCATCCACTCAATAAGTTGTTGCTCTTGAGCGGCGTCTGGATAGATTCGGTAGCGGTGATTCAGTGTCAGCATTCCAGTATGATACTGAATTTACTGGACACTCTTTGCAGCGCTAAATGTTATTAGTAGGGTGTCGAACTCTCTCTTTTAACCGCCTTTCATCCCCCGTCAAGACTTTGGCGTGACCCTTCGGCAAGACTTCGGCGTGAGCGCTCAGTCGAACGCTCAGGGCGGAGACGCTCAGTCGAACGCTGCGCTGTGACGGGGGTCTTCCCGCGAGAAGATAATATCGTTTTCGGTTGTAAAGGGATTGTTAAGACCATTTCCCTTTTAGGGGGCTACATATAGATCCCCCAACCTCCTTAAAAAAGGGGAGGAAGAAGAGTATCTGTAGCCAGCATTTAAAGAATTGGTATAAGACGGATAGGGACGCAAGGGTTAGCTTAAATAAGGAACAGCTGAGCGGCTATGGTGCGCTCTCCATTTTTTCTGCTGAACCTGAGAGGTTTTGCTCCAGGATGGACTTGATTGTCTCTTTTTGAGTAGGAGGGATAGGAAAATTTTTGGTTTGAAAGAACAGAAAACGCTGTTTTAGCCAGAGCGTCAGAGTATTGCTACGTTTCCCCTCCCATTGATAGGAGCCAATTTTTTTCCACCTGATGATGCTATAGAGGTAGCAAATGCCATTTTCTCTAAGTTCTAGCCTACTTGCCCCTGCTATTAGAAAGTTAAGTGCTGATGCCCAAAAGAAGATGGCTAAAAATAAGGAAATTTCTAGGTGGGAAGGACTAAATTCAGCGAGGCTTTTCCACGCTTGGTCTATTGATAAGCCAACTTGCATAATCGTCAGGAACATGAAAAATATTCCTGTAGAAAACATTCCCCTTTGAGTTTTGAGCCGCCCAACGTTGAGTAATAGAGACCCTGCTTGTTGCTTACGCCCAAACCAGGTAAGCCAGTAGATACAGAGCACTACTTCTACGGCAAAGAGGAGAATTGTTAAACCGAATAAGGCGCTATTTCTCCAAGGTTGCGATCGCAAAAAATAAAACGCAATCCCTAGCATCAGTGCCAGTACCAACCAGAAGGCGCTATTGCGTAAATTTCTCTTAGCTGCTGCCTGTCCAAACATTGAGCGGCTGCTTGAATACTCCCACAGTGCCGATACGGCTATCAAAACGGGAATGACGAGCCATAGCCAATCCAAAGATTGCCTCCTTTTATCAAGACAAGGTAGAGGGGAAGATTAGTGCAAGAAGTGACGGATACCTGTCAAAACCATTGTCAACCCCAGTTCGTTCGCTGCTTGAATAGAGTCTTTGTCCCGCAGGCTACCTCCTGGTTGGATAATCGCGGTAATTCCTGCGGCGGCGGCTGTCCGGACTGAGTCATCGAAGGGGAAGAAACCATCGCTAGCCAGAAAGCCGCCCTTAGCTTTCTCTGCCGCCTGTTCCAGAGCAATCTTGACAGCACCGACGCGGTTCATTTGACCCGCTCCAATACCTGTGGTGGTGCGATCGCTGGTGACGACGATCGCGTTCGATTTTACGTGCTTGGCAACTTTCCAGGCAAACAGCAGTTCTGTCAACTCCTCTGGTGTCGGTTGCCGTTCGGTGACGACTTGGCAGCTATCGGGGCTATCAACGACATCGTCAGCCGCTTGGACAAGAAAACCGCCCGCGATCGCTTTTATTGTTTGCTTTGACCCTTGATATAAGTCAGATAACAGCAACACCCGCAGCTTCGACTTGGCTGAGAGGATTTCCTTCGCCTCTGGTTCGCAGTCTGGAGCAACGACACACTCTAAAAATGTTTGAGTTAAAGCAGTTGCCGTGGCAGCATCAATCGCTTGGTTTAGGGTGACAATACCACCAAAGGCAGAAACCGCATCTGCATTAAACGCTTTTTCATAAGCCTCCGCTAGGGTTGCGCCCAGCGCCACACCGCAGGGGTTGGTGTGTTTGAGAATAGCGGCAGCGGGAGCGTCAGGAAACTCTGCAATGATGCGCCGTGCTGCTTCTAGGTCAACTAAGTTGTTGTAGCTGAGTTCCTTTCCCTGAAGTTTAGTCGCGGATGCCCAGCCAGAGGGAACACTTCCGGTTTGATACCAAGAGGCTGGCTGATGGGGATTTTCTCCGTAACGTAAGGACTGCAACTGCTGCCCGGAGAGGGTAAATTGCTGGGGTAGTGACGGCTCTTGCTGTGGCTCTGGAGTTTCGAGGTAATGAGCGATCGCCCGATCATAGGAGGCGGTGTGACTAAATGCCTGTTGAGCGCAGGTTTGGCGAAATTCTAACGACACAGTTCCCGACTGCTGGCGTAATTCCTGCAAGTAGCTTTCATACTGGCTGGGGTTACACAATACCGTCAGGTGGGCAAAGTTCTTCGCCGCCGCCCGCAGCATTGCTGGCCCTCCAATATCAATTTGCTCCACTGCTTCTGGTAAGGTGACATCGGTTTTAGCGATCGTTTGTTCAAAGGGATAGAGATTTACCACTACCAAATCAATCGGACGAATCTGGTGGGTTTCTAAATCCGTTACATCCTGAGACAGGTTTCGACGTGCCAAAATACCGCCGTGAATTCGGGGATGAAGGGTTTTTACCCGCCCGCCTAAAATTTCGGGAAACCCAGTATAGTCAGACACTTTGGTAACGGGTAGTCCTGCCGCTTGCAGAGCTTTAGCGGTGCCACCGCTGCTAATAATGTCAAACTCAAATTCTTCAACAAGCTGACGAGCCAGCTCAATCAACCCCGTTTTATCAGATACACTCAGCAGCGCCAAACGTCCCATGAACCAATCCGTCTCCCATTAACCACAACCAATAACAGACTATAACTCTGTCTATTCCAGAATAAAGGCATCGTTGCTCATTATCGCTAAGGGCACTTTACTTTTTCTCTCCTCTCTAGTTGCGTTCACAAGGGTAGTCGCTCGGTTGGATGGGGAGATGGGGAGCAGGGGAGCAGGGGAGCAGGGGAGCAGGGGAGCAGGGGAGC
>NZ_JCACLG010000018.1:0-71369 GCF_059505785.1 Kastovskya adunca
TTCCCTCCTCCACTTTTGCCCTTCTCTCTTTTGTAAAAAACCTACACCTGTGAGATCCCCCCTGCTCCCCTGCTCCTCATCCCCCCTGCACCCCTGCTCCGCCGCACCCCTGCACCCCTGCACCCCCACACCCCTGCACCCCCGCCTTTATTAACTCCTGCGATTACGGGCAGAAAGTAGCAACTTCACCTGATAGGGGTCAGCATCTTTGCGCCAGTAGACGCGATGACCCCGGAGTTCGGCGCAGTGTTCTCGCAGACACTTCTGCCAGCCAAGATGGGTGCCAATAGTATGAGTGTTGTCGAAAAGCCCCCAGTTTTCTTCTTGGTGTGTGAGTTTTGCAAACTTCTCATACAAGGGATAATCTGGCATCACAAAGGTTTCTTTGCGGTGCAGAATCGGCGGATTAGGGGAGATGTCGTAGTTGTGGTAAACCACCTGTAAGTCCCTCAAATCAACTTGCATACTAGTGTGCAAGGCAGGATGGGGGGAATCGTCAAAGTCGGGATAAAACAGGTAAGAGATTTTTGGCTGATTAAAGTGGAACTTAATCAACGTCGCACCATCCAATCGTCCGATGGTACGGCTGGCGCAACCTTCGTAGAGCCGCAGGAGGGGATTAAGGGCTTCAAGGGCAGAAACATGGACATAGAGGGCTTGCGGTAAAAGTTTGCCCACAGCACTGCTTTTGCAGCACTTGGCAATCAATCGCAAATCTCCCACACTAAACAGCATCAAATCGGCAGCAGCACAGGCTTGTTTGTAGCTACCAAAAAGGGCTTTGATGTCGTTTTGGACGATGCTTGCCAAATGGCTGAATTTGGGGCGACGGCTGAATTGGGTCAGGGCGAGGTAAACCAGGAGGTCTTGACGGCGCTTTTCAGAAATTGCCTCCCACTCTGTGGGGTTTGTGGCTTGCAAAATGACTTGAAAGGCGCGGCGGAGGCTGCCAAATTCTGCCAGAAGGTCGGAGGTGCTGGTGAGTTCCGTTGCTACGGGGAGGCGTCCGCGTTCGGTGACAAAGGCTATTAAGGGAGCAAGAAGTTCCTGGTAGTCTTCAAAACGCTTAATGCTGAGGCGGATTCTGGGGGTAGTGGTGCGAGAGCGGAAGCGGGAGGCGCGGAAGCTCTCCGATTGAGCGGCGTCGCGGAAGACAAAGTAAATCCCTAAGGCAACGGGAACCGCATCAACGCCGAGAACCTGGTCAATATAGACTTTGAGTTCTTCTTGTTCGTAGTATTTTTGGAAGGTATTGCGGCGGGTGACAATGCCGTCACCGTAGGCAATTTGTCCGCTGCGGCGATCGTCAATCAGCACTTGGGCGGAGACGATAAGGACTGTTTGAGTGAGTTCCCAGGCATTGAGCAGGGCTTGACGGCGTTCAACGGGGTCTTCGATAACGTTGATCACGTAACCGAGGTTGACGATATCGGCGGGTTGTTGTTCGACGTCGGGATGGTAGTAGGGGTCCCAGCCTGCTGAGGTGTAGCCTTGTTTGGCAAGACGTTGGATATCGCCACCGTGACCGCAGCCGTAATCGAAAAAGGTTGTGTTTTGAGTGAGGAGGGCGCTCAATTGTGCCAATCGTACCGGCTTGGAAAGGTCTGTGCGGACGATCGCGGCTCTGTGACGCTCGATTTCAGGGGCTTCTGGGAGTGGAGCAACCATAGCTGAATCAAGATCATTTCAGTTACTATACTCCGCCGAGAAGGATTTCTCCCTTCCCTACATAAATAATTAGGTTGTCAACACACACAGAGGTGGACAGTCGCACTTAGATATCGGCTAGAAGTTGGTACTACGAGGGGGGTAATGCCAAAGCGATCAGGTCTTCGATTTTTTTAATATTAGGATCACCCGCCAAGTAGCCGATACCACGATGGAGGTGGAGGCGAAATTGGTGGGCGAGGGTTTCTTTATCGAGGCTGAAGCCGTCTTTGTGGCAGCGTTGTTTAAGAGCGATGAGGAGAATGTCTGACATTTCTCCCCCAAAGGTGCGCCAGGTGAGTTCGACGTTGCTATCGGCGGGTATGGGTACGGGTGAGGGAGGGGTGGGTTCGGCGAGGGAACGACAAAACGCCCAGCGACAGAGGATGTTCCACTGCTCAATTTTGGTACTACGTTTGAGTTTAGAAAGCTGGTCTTTGGCGGTTTGGGAAAGTTTGATGCGGTCGATGGGGGATTCCATAGGGTTTGATTGATGTGAGTTTTTTGAAGCTTTCCAGGAAGTCTTTCTCACCCTTACCAGAAATAGCCCTGTTCTACCACTGTCTGACGCTTTGAGGGATCGTACTTGAGCAGATATTCTCGCGCGATCGCTTTACTCTCTCTCAACTGTTCTACCTCCAAGGCACCAATTTCAGTATCTGTTGATAGCAAGATCACTTGGTGACTCGCATCAGGGAAGTAACGTTCAACGAGGTTCTGACGGTGAGAGGAATCAAGGCGTCCGAGGGGTGTATCAATCGCTACAGGTAACTTCCGTCCGGAAATACGGGCAAGTCCCCAAAGGAACGCGATCGCTAGTAACTGTTTTTCCCCCGCTGAGAGGCGATGTTTCGGGACTGGTGCCGATTGTAAGTTGTACAGGGAGAGGCTGTAGGTTTGACTATCAATAGCGACTCGATGAACTAAATCTGATTTGTGCAGGAGAAAGCGGAAACATTCCGTAACTTCTAGTTCTAATTTGTTGAGTTTGTGAAGGGTCAATCGCTCCCGGAATAATTTCAAGGTGTCTTGAACTGACGCCGCACGATTGATGATGTGTTCGTCACTTTTTCGGTCAATTGTCTGCTTACCGTACTGTTCTAGCTCTTTTTTAATTTTGGCGATCGCGTTATCTAAATCCTCACAGTGCCTCCTAATCGCCTCATAAGCCGCTTGCGCTTGGGCGAGTTCGGTTTGGGCTTTACTTAGGGCAACTTTCAACAGTTCAAACGCTTCCGGTGAAGCTGCTGTTAATAGCTGTTTTTCGGTAGAGGCGGTCTCTTCTTCTATATTTTTGAGTTTGTCCAGTTGCTCGGTTGTCACTTTTATCTGATTGAGTAACTGTGACCCAAGCAAACTAGCTAACTGATGAAGAGTTTCTGTATCTGCCCCTAACCAAGATTCTTCAGTCGATGCGATTTCTTTTTCTAGCTGGCGATTTTCAATAGCTAAAAAAGACTTTATTTTATCAATTTGTGCTGGCTTTAACGATAGCTCTGTGATGTAATCTATCAATCGCCCGTCTCGGGCTTTCAAGACATCCCGTGCCATTTCTGCTTGTTGACGTTTTAGCTCTTTTTCGCCTTGGGTTTGGGCTTCGGTAAGCAGGGGTTGAATGAGTACCAGAGGCAATACATCAGCCGCCAACCCGCGCAGGCGATCGCGGTTAGCTTCACCCTCCTCAGCCAAAGCCTGCCGAGTCTGCTCTAATTGAGAACTTTCTGCCGCAATTTTTCCCCCTTCGGAGGTGTATTTATCCAAGGTTTTTTGCAGATTATCTTGGGCAGTTTTTAAATCAACTTGCCGAGAAGCTAGCTCTTTATTTGCAGCTTTTTTCTTATCCTTGTGTTCCTGCAGCTTGGCTTCGATTGCTTCTATAGTCGCAAGTTCGCTTTTGCTAGCTAGAAGTTTCCGCTTACGATTAACAATAATTTCTAAATCTGTTGAAAGTCGTTGAGCAAGTTCTAGCCCCAAAAGAGATTGAATCGCATCGACAACCGAGGCAGGTGGGGCATCGAGTTCTGCTAATTCTTTAACCTGTTCTCCATCAAAAAGGAACAGATTAGAAATTCCCAAAGGCAGCACATCTTCTATCCGTTCTTCCCAAGTTTTAGTTAGCGCATCATCAAGCCATGTATCAATTGAAACTTCTAAATGGTCTTTGCCATTTTGAGGATTTTTTGTCCAGGTTCGTTTGATGCGACATACTACCTGGACGTTGTTTAAAACATGCTCAAAGGCGAGTTCAACGGCGGTTTCTTCGGTGGGTTTGGCATAGCTGTTAACACACTGAGCCAGAAAGTCGCTATAGCTCAAATTACCACGAGTAGAACATTGGGCACGAGGGCCATAAAAAGCCAGACGAATGGCATCCATTAATGTAGTTTTGCCCCCACCATTCATCCCGCCCAGGAGGATAATTGGGCGAAGACTACCATTCTCTTCTGGGCTGAGATTGATTACTTGACGTCCCTGATAGGGGCCAAAATTTTGTAATACAAGTTCTAGGAAAATCACGGAGATATTAGAGTTAATTGATAATATATGGCAACCTGATCAGGGTACGATATGCCGTACCCCTAACTATATAGGTTGTGTGTGGTGTGGGCATTACCCACCTAAATTATCTCTTCTTCGGTGTCGGAAGCATCTTTGGCTTGATACTTCATCTCCGCCCAGGTTAACTGTTTAACCTTGTCAACATTGCCATCACCAGCGGCATTTTTCAAATCTCGCATCTGGTGAGCTGCGGCGATCGCTTCTTCTTTTGAGCGGGAACTCGTCTCAAAGCACTTCTCTAGGGCTTCATAAATCCCGATGCGGCGAGATTTGGTGTGATACTGACGTTCGGTATCGAGGAGCTTTGCCATCAACTCCAGATGCATAGCATCGTCTTGGCAGATCTCTTCTAACACGTTCCACTCATCAGCACCGAGGAGGGTATTATCAGCACCAGGGCGAATGTCAATGAATTGTTCTCCCGTCACTTCTTGATAGATCCGGGGCAAACTATCATCAAATTCATGTTTTTCTTCCAACCAAATTCTCCGAATTTCACTCAATTCTTCTGGAGTAATTAAGGTGATATCGCGCACCATTTCTGGGCCTATTTTACGAATTTTAGTTTGTGCGCTGAGAACTTTTCTAAGCCAGGTTTCTCGCCATTCTTTAATATAGGGGCCAGGAATCGGTTCAACGGAGATTTCACCATCTACGTTACGCTCAAAGAGTTGAACGTTGCCCCACAGGCGGCGGAAGTCTCTCCTGTCCCGATCGTTTTCAACATCTAATTCATTGCGAATATTAAGCAGAGGCTGCATCCATTCCTTTTCTTCATCATTCTGAATCATTGCCTCCATTGATTTATCTTTATTAACTATTGTGCAAACCCAGCACCCAAAACGAGAATCACCGCAGCTAGGGGTGGAAGTATCAACTACGAGGGGACACTCGCTGTCTGCTGTTGCCCCTCGATACATAGCGAACAGCTCTTTATTACTTTGTCCCCAAGGGTTTTGCCACTGATTTAAATAAATCCAAACTTCATCTGTGCACCAGTCTTCAATAGGAAGGTAGATTAGAGAATTAGGTCGGCTAGGGTTAGTGTTCAAACGATCCCTCACTCGCCACTCTCTGTGTTTAGCCATATTTGCTGCCCGTTTAGCACTTTCAGCCTTGCGAGTACCTAGAATTAGAATTACTTCACCGCTAGTTCTAATCACTTCGCGAATAAAAGAGTCAGCAGGTTTAATTTTTAGACGTTCAGTACACCACCTAAAGCGATTTCTGGGGGTTGGGTAGCCTTTGCCAATTAAACACACCCAAAACGTATCTTTAATCGCGGGATAAGTTAAATAAGGTTTTATTGGCATTTCTTGCTCTTGGGCAGCAGCCTTCATTTGTTCTAGAGACTTGCGTACCCAGGCAGAGACGACAGGATTTTCGACAAGCGTATCATTTGTAATAACGTGGATCGTCTTGGTTCGTTTTTCTGGTGGAAGCGCCGCGATCGCATTCCATACTAGTTGCAATATTGCTGTGCTGTCTTTTCCTCCACTCCAGCCAACAACGAATGGTATCTCGTCTTGAGAATATAATTCTTGAATTTCTTCAGTTAAAACTTGTATATTTTCTACTAATTCAGCCACAGTACGCGGCGGGAACAGGGATATCTGGTTTTCTATCATGCTTGAAAATTTATATACTTTTCTAAGTTAGTAATAATAGTTGCCTAATCTTTGCAACTATTATACGCCCATTCTATAGTATCTTTAGGGAATAAATATATTTTTGCGATGCCACTGGAGTGATTCAATTCTAGGATGGTATTTTATTTCGTTTGGTAAGCTAATGATTTTTTTTTCAAAACTCTTCATCGGCTTAGCATGTGGTGATTCTTCCGTTAGTTGGCTCGAAATTATAATTTCGTAGCGATCATCTATACAAAACCATCCTCTATCAAATGCCCAATGATGATTTTTACAGAAGGATATTCCATTATCAATTCTACTGTCATAAAACCTTGAAAATGGTTTTATGTGTGCGCCATCTATTATACTTTGAGTAAGTGACATCATTACTTTCAAATTGCAAAAGGCACATTTGTAATCATAAAGATGCACAACTGCTTTACGGAAAAAAGAATTTCTAATAACTGATTTTTTTAAATAAAACTTTGGATCTTCGTTTAGAGTAGGTTGGTCATTAGTAACTTCTTCTTTAACTCCTACAGGATTATTTTGAGAAATCTGATTAACTTCTAAAATATCTTCTATATTTTTATTGCCAGATGCAAACCAAGCTGCTATCAGAGCATCAGTTAGCTCTTGTCTATAAATTTGATCTTGTAACAAGTGGAATAGTTCACCATCTAAATATGCGTAGTCAACGTCATTTCTTAATTTAGGAATTGACTGAGGACGCCCTCCATCATATTTAGAGCTGTACTGGAGATGCCAAAATTTACCATCCTCATTTTTGAGATGGAAAAATGGAAGGGCTAAATCACTACCTTTGAAAGTCTCAGAACCGAGTACATCCCAATACCTTTTAAAGGTATTTATCAACTCATCGGAAATAGGAATATGATTAGTTTGAATTAAACCTTGTGCAATTAGCTCAATTACAGATAAAAGTAATATAGGTTTATTAAGCGCTTCACCTCGTTTTTTGTTTCTGTTTACCTTGAGCTGAGAAAAAAGTTTACAGTATTCAGCTAGGTTTTGCCTGGATTTTTGCTGTTGTCTTTTCATCTCAATTTAGCGAAAATAGAAATTGTTTATAAATTTAGTAGTTGCCTATAATGTTTAGTAACTACTAGTGAAGAAACCGACTTAAATCAAAATCCTTTTCTTCAAAATTTCCCTTGAGTTTTTCAGAACTAAGAAACAACACAATTTGCTCAGAATAATCTACTGAACCACGTAATTCCTTCCGTAATATTTCAAGTCCAGCGTTTGCGTACTCTTCAAAAAGAAGAGTTTTTTTATCTTCGCGTTCATCATCATAAGATGAGAGAACATACTTATCTTTAGTTTCAGCAAGTGCTAAAAGTTTAATAATTAAATCATACCCTTTGGCGACAAAAGTCTCTTTATGAATTGGAGCTGGATCTCTTTTAGATACCTCCCCCAAAGGCAGCCGCTTCTTATGCTTTGCTCCTAATACCGCCGCAAACACCATCACATCAGCATAAGTTTGGAAAGCTCCCGTTGTGCCTTCTGATGCTGTTAATGCTTTGACTAAATCAGCCTTGTCTTTGGCAACCCTAATTCTTTTGGTATCGAACATTGTATGAATAATATTTAGTATCTAAGAGTTGAACTAAACGTTTAAAGCCACAAGCGATCGCCTTTAACTAAAACCTGATTACTTATAAACGACGCAGCCATACATAAAAACCTGCTCCCGCCCTTGGGCTGGTTTCTCCAACGCGTCAGCCTGCCACGCTGAAACTGGCACAATGCCCGGTTGCGTCAACTGCCATCGTCCCAGCAACGGTCGAATTGTTGTGGGATTACGCATATGTAGGGGCGCGCCCATGGAATTGAGTAGTTCTAACACTCTTTGATACTGCGCCAGTGCTTCACCATCAAAATCCAGTGCCAGGAAACTCCCCGCAGGTGCCCAATCATAGAGTTGATCGAGCATCTGGGCTAAAGTATCATCTGGGATAAAGGCTGAGACACCAACAAAGACCATCCCTAAGCGTTGGATCGTTCCCAACACTCGATCGATAACCGAGCGATCGAGGGTATCGAGGTTTGTTGCATCGCAAAATATGTAGTCGGCATGAGGATTATCCCTGAGGATTTTTTGTCCCAGTTCGATGTTCGCCGCATCGATATCCGTGTAGAGTACCTTAGCTTGCGGCACCGCTTCATGTACATTGCCACAAGTGGGCAATCCAGAACCAAAAACAACAAACTGCTCGATTCCCTGGGATTCGATGTAGCGAGTGACGCGACTAATATAGTCTCGTAAAGTACGAAAAACCATTGGAAAGTTGGGGTATAGCGATTCAAAAACTTTGGCGGCTTCTACATCAACTGGGTAGTGATGAAAACCACCAAGCCAATAATCAAGAATGCGGGCAGTGTTGGGAACAGGCGAAACAACCATAAAACTCCTTTTCTGCAATTAGTTTGAGCAATCGGCGATTATTCCGTCATCATCCTCAGTTTCACTCTTTTTGAGGGCTGCTTCTACAAACGCGATCGCCTCCATAACCTCAACACCTTCAAAATAACCACTACCAAACCCTCTCTTATCCCTTTGTATCAACCTCCCTTGCCCTCTGGGTTAAAAAATTATCCCTCAACCTTGGCTAAACATCTTCAACAGCCAAAGATTGATCTTCGTATCATCCTCCGTCTGGCTACGGCTCAGGGCTGATTCTACCGTCGCTATTTCCAAACCGGGTAAAACCCTCGACTGCTGAATCCGTCCGCTTTGCCCATCAGCAATTTTAAACGCAATCACTTCTCCAGAATTGAGGTCGTCCACCCAGTACTCCTGCACCCCTGATTGTTCGTACAGCAACCGCTTGCGCCCCAAATCATCCCCCACAGACTCCGCCCCAACTTCCACAATCAGCGTGGGTGGATCGGATAAGTCTAGCGCGATCGCTTCATCAATTAGCGGCGGTACTCTTAACCCAGAACCGATGTAGAACGCCAAGTCCGGTTGAAATTCCCCTACACCGAATTGCCGAAAGCTAGTATTAGCAAACTCAATAATGGGAATCTTCCTAACAGTTGCAAAAAAACTGACGGTCTTAGAAATAATTGAATTGTGACGACCATGACGAGAACCAAGGGGCGACATCTCAATTCTTACGAGTCCTTGATGATAGTAAAATCTGCCGTCGGCGTAGGCAGGATTTTCTACCAGTGCAATAAACTCTTCCCAGCTAGCCTCTGCCCACCAGGTATCTATGGCAAAATTTTCTATAAAAGATGAATCAAAAACCGTCATCCACCTCGATAATTTCTGTATATTCAAAGTCATTCGGGCTAGGCTTCACTAAGGAATAGCGATTCCCAGCTATCTCAATGGCATCTTCTTCACAATTTGGCTTCGGAGAGTTGTAAACCAACACATACTCTCTGCCAATATGATTGTCCATCTCCCTGGCAACTTCTCCTAGCCACTGGGTTTTCGTTACCAAAACCACTAATTGATTCGCTAACTGCGGCAGCGTCTTAGCAATTTGTCGGCGGTACACTTCATCTAAACTGCCGAAAGGTGAATCCATTACCACCGGGAAAGTGCTGCTATCGGGGCCGAGTAAAGTATTTTCTTGACTCCACTCCCGCACTCGGTCAATAATGCCGCCAATAAATGAGAGGCTTAGAATCTGATTTTCCCCTGTGGAAGCAGCAACCGTTGCCTCTTTTCCTGCCGTAGTTTCAATTAAAGATAGTTCGTATTTATCGCTCAGTTTGGGGAGATAAGGAGTAAAGGAAATTTCAGCAAATAGTTCCTGTACCCGTTTTTCTAGAGAGGAGCGAAACTGGGTATCGAGGCGGTTTCTTACTTTTTGTAATCGCGCGATCGCCTCCTCAGTGGCGCTAATCCTCCGTTGCGCTAACACTTGCTTTTCCTCATTCATTTTATGTTTAGCAACTTGCTTAACTTTTGCCTCAATATCTCCTTGCAAGCGCTCAATACTTTGCTGATTTGCTCCTTTTTCTAAAATCAAATCCTTGATTTTTAACTCCGTCTCATCCAGTCGCTTTTGTAATTGCTGAATATCTTCACTGGGAAAGCTTCGCAGCCTTTTTTTAATATCATCTAACTGCGTTTCAATCCGCGAAAGTTCAGCTCTCCCCTGAGCAAGAATTGCTTGTTGCCGATCAACTTCCTCCCAAAACTCCGGCACTTGCTTGTCAATTTCATCCACCTGGGCACTCATCCGAATTGCCGTTTCTTCCACATCCGCAATTCCTGCCTTATCCATCCAGGAAGACACCTGCTGATGAGCATGAGTTCCCTCAACTAACTTCTCTCCACAGATGCAGCATCCTTGATTGAGCAAATCACCGACAAATTGCCGTTTGATGCCTACGGGTAGCTCTCCTCTAGAGCGCATGTCATCGACAATTTCTCGAAATTCCACCGTCACATCAGAGAGCAAGACAGTATAGCCACGGGTAGAAATTGCCCGTTTCAGCGCCTCTTTCGATTGTTTGAGCTGTTCTCGAATCAGCGCTTCTTGAGTTTCCAACTCATCCCGCAGTCGCTGCAATTCCTCAGCCCCACTAAATTCTAGTAAGCGACTACCGAGGGTTTTCTTTAACTCCTCTTGGTGAGATACTTCTCGATCGATTTCTTTTTGACGATTTTTAAGGTAATAAATTTCCTGCTCTAGAGTTTGCTGCTCTTTTAAAAGCTTTTTAGTTTCCGAATCTCCAATAAAGGCTAATTCTGATTCTAAGATTTTCTTCGCATCTTTTAAATGAGTAATAGCCCGGTCTAAAACCTTAACGCCTAGTAAAGTTTTTGTAGCTTCAGCAATTTCTAACTTTTTATCAGAACGAACAAGTTGCTCAATGCGTTCGCCATCAAAGAAAAAGTATTGATGTAACGAAATCGGTAAAATTTGTCCGATGATATCATCAGGATGTTGCTGGGGCAGTGACCAGCGTCCATCATCTCCAGCGATTTGCAGGAGCAACTCACTTTTCGAGTGTTCCACTCCCGATTCGGTTTTATAGCCCCGACAGCGACGCTTCACCTGATAAAGTTTGTTGTAATGCTCAAAGCCGATTTCTACCCAACAGTCCACGGCTACTCCGGGGGAAGATTCAGCGATCGCCCGTTTATTTACTAACTGATCTTCTGAAGCAAAAGCGGGACTAAATTTTTCATATAACACCCAAGTAAAAGCATTTAATAGAGTGGTTTTACCCGCGCCATTATTACCATGAATAATAGTGGCATTGCGCTTTCCTATTGAAAATAAAATTTCGGGAGTTTTGCCATAAAACTGACGAAAGTTGCAAAGCCGGAGCGAGCGCAGCTTCATTGCACTTCTTCCTTAATAATTTTCACAATATCATCCTTAATGTTGCTTGGTCTTGTCATATATAGCTTGTCTTTTTCCGCCTGCAAGACTCGTTCAATAATTTGGCGGACTTCTGGTGGAGCGCTGGTAATTGGCTCCTGGACATCCTGAATACCCGGTTCTTCTGTCATAGCTAGAGATGCAAGTTGTGGCGTTTGAGCAATGCTGGCTAAATTTTATCGAGGTTCCCTTAGTCAGCTATCTGTAGGTTTTGGGGAGTAAAGAGGGAATGCCCTTTTTAAGATACGTTTATTCTAATTAGGCGATCGCTTTGAGGATGGAATAATGGCGGCAGTCTCAGGATTGCTTAGTCCCAGGTTTGACGCGGTTTTATCGGGGCGCTTTTAGGGGAGGTATAGCGGCGTACTCGCCCAAGTATTATCCCAGCTTCAGCCTACAAATCTAGCAATCCATAGCGCTGCTGCAATTCCAGTAACGCGATTCTGGCTTCTCCCGCATTGTCGGCTAAGTCGGCAAACTCTAAAAATCGCCTCAACTCTTTTCGCAATAGATTGCGTTCCACTTCCAGGGTTTCTCTCCCTAAATCTGGCGGTAAAACAATCATGTCAAATAGGGTTGCTCGTTCTTTACCGGGGTGGGGGCGCAAAATTCGTCCTCGTCGCTGAATAAACTGACGGGGATTGCCGCTACTGGCGAGAATTACGGCTGTTTGCACGGCGGGGATGTCAACACCTTCATCCAGACAGCGAATCGCGACTAAACCTTGCAGTTCCCCCGTTTCAAATTGTCGCCGCAAGTCTTCCCGTTCTGTTAAGGGTGTCTCGGCGGTGTAGGTGTTGACGCGATAACCCAGTTCGGCACCGAGTAAGCGAGTAACGGCGGCAATTTGATGGCGGCTTTCTTTACTTAGTGCTGTTTCTACAGAACCATCGCCGCAATAAAACAGGGTGTGGCTCGTCTCTAAACGCTTTGCCATCAACCGCTGCAAGGCTGGGAGTTTGTTGCTGGCTGCACCAATTAACCGGGCGCGTTGCATAAGTAAAGAGGTTAGAGTGTCATTGCTTTCAAAGTCTTCCTGATCCATTAACGCCCAGCCAATGCGTTTGGTTAATTTGGCGTAGGACTTTGCCTCTGTTTCGGTAAGTTCTACCAGAACGGGATAGTACAGGTAGCGAACAAGCGCCCCTTGACGAATCGCATCGGCGAGGGTGAGTTCTGGGGGTAAGACTGAACCAAAGTAGTCAAATAAGGCTTCCGTACCCTGTTCGTCAAAGTAGCGTTCTGGTGTGGCGGAGAGGGCGAGGCGCAAGCCGATGTTGCGCGGTAGGCTTTGTTCTAAGCGGGTGGAGCCTAAGTTGTGGGCTTCGTCACCAATAATTAGGGTTCGTTCCGGGAAATATTTGAGTTGCGATCGCAAACTCTCTGACATTAGTGTCGCATTCGTCGCGATGACGGTAAGAAAGGGCTGACTGCCAGAACGGACGTTATAAAGCTGCGTGGATAACTGACTTTGCCAGTTGCGGACATTCTCAAAGGCTAAGACAGGTTCGAGGTTAAATCGTTGGCATTCTCGCGCCCATTGAGTAACGAGATGGCGATAGGGGCAGATAACCAGTAAGACTTGCAGGTGAATTTTTTGATACAGCTCCGTGGCGATCGCTAATGCTGTAATCGTCTTCCCACTCCCGGTTGCCATCTTCAGCGTTCCCCGCCCCTGATTAGCAAACCAGTTCGCCACGGCTTCTTGTTGGTACTGCCGCAACTGCACCTCTGGCGGTACCCTAGGACATCCAGCTACCGGGGGTTCTGGTGGGGTGAGATGGTAGCTTCCTTTCGATGCGGCTACCGCCAGCAGTTTGTTGATCGGGTGATAGTCATCCCGTAAAGGCGATCGCTTTACATCGACACGTTGTTTTTCGACTTTGTAAGCATTCTTTGAACCCGTCACAGCACCCACCACCTCTGCCATTCAAGTTGTATCGAGTATAGTGGCAGTTTTAGGGTAGGTCGCCTTTAGAGTAGCTCTTATTAAGTTACCTTCATACCCGCTCTATTTAATTTATGAAAACTTTTTAAACGAACCACGCAGGCGAGATCCCCAACTCAGCACGTTGCTATCAGGATCAGTGTGGGAGCGATCGCCAAAAAATAAGCACTCCCTCTCCTTAGAAGCGAGTGCTCTCTACAAAATGTTGGTCTAGAAACGCGCTTTGGCACGTCTCTACATTAATAAGCGTCCTGTAACTCGTAAAAGTCAGGCGAGATGTAATCCTTCCGCAACGGCCAACCCACCCAATCTTCCGGCATCAACAGCCGCTTCAAATTCGGGTGTCCTTCATACACAATGCCATACATGTCGTAGGTTTCCCGCTCTTGCCAGTCGGCAGCTTTCCAAATCCAGTACACCGAAGGCACTTTGGGATCTTCTCGCGGCAAGAATACTTTCACCCGGACTTCTTCCGGTCGGTCAGCGTCGTCACTCAGTTTAATTAAGTGGTAGAAGCTGACTAGTTCTTGACCAGCACCCACATCATAGCCACCTTGACATTGCAGGTAGTTGAACCCGTAGGCATAAAGTGCAGTAGCGATCGGAATTAATACTTGCGGGTCAACCTTAATAATTTCTACGCCCAGGTGGTCAGCCTCTAAGGACTCTGGCTCAAAGCCATTTTCTTTTAACCACCCAGCGACTTTACCCACTTCTACAATTTGGGAAGCTTCCGAGTTTTCTTCTTCTTTTTCTTCTTCTTTTTCTTCTTCTACTTCTGGCGCTTGGGATTCTTCTTCAGCCACGACGCACCTCCTCCGTTTCTGAGGACTTCAATGCTGGGGGAACGGGCATACCAAAGGCTTCCATTAGTTCCTTCGGCGGCTGCTCGCGAGTCCCTGATTGCAGGTATTTTCCGGTCAAGATTTCCGGTACCGCATTCATCTTGTGAGGGCTGCTGTAGTAGCGGTGAGTTTGGGTAAAATTTGACCGCTCTTGGATAGACTCGTTACCCATTCTCTTGCGAAGCTTAATAATTGCATCAATAATCGCTTCTGGGCGAGGAGGGCAGCCAGGGATGTAGACATCTACAGGAATCAACTTATCTACTCCCCTAACAGAAGTCGTGGAATCGACGCTGAACATACCACCAGTGATGGTACAAGCCCCCATTGCTATGACGTACTTCGGTTCGGGCATTTGCTCATAAAGACGCACCAGTGCAGGTGCCATCTTCATCGTAATTGTTCCGGCAGTGATGATTAGGTCAGCTTGCCGAGGACTAGAACGAGGGACTAAACCAAAGCGGTCAAAGTCAAACCGCGAACCAATCAAGGCAGCAAATTCAATAAAGCAACAGGCTGTGCCGTACAAAAGAGGCCAAAGGCTAGACAGCCGTGCCCAGTTATAAAGGTCATCTACTGTTGTCAAAATCACGTTTTCTGACAACTCTTGAGTAACCGAAGACCGCTCCATTGGGTTGAGAATTCGTTCTTTTAGTTCTTGCTCTGTAGCAATATTTTCATTTGCCATATTAGGTTTCATGACCATTCAAGAGCTCCTTTGCGCCAAGCGTAAACAAGAGCAATCACAAGAATTGCAATAAAAATGAGGGCTTCTACAAATGCGAGTAGTCCTAGGCGATTGAAAGCAACTGCCCAAGGATAGAGGAAAACCGTTTCAACATCGAAAACCACAAAGACTAAGGCAAACATGTAGTAACGGATGTTGAACTGAATCCATGCGCCTCCGATGGGTTCCATACCTGATTCGTAAGTCGTACGCCGCTCTGGACTGCCTGTACTAGGTCGCAGAAGCTTGGATGCAGTCAGCGCCAACAGAGGGACTAAACTGCAAGCCAGTAAGAAGCCTAATAGATACTCGTAGCCGCTGAGGACAAACACAATTGGTAACTACCGCTATAAACTTGTGTATCACTTCTTAACATTATAAGGGCTAAGGGCTTTACACTGATTGCAGTTCCTCTATCTCAGGTATGACCCCCATCAAGTGGGAGCGATCGCCTTTAAAGGGGTGCTTTCTGGCGGGGCTAGCTAGATTTCCAGTAGTCCGAATCTGACTCAGGGAGGAAAGCTGTTCATTTATGCGATAATTTTTAACAGTTATTTTAAGATTTGCTGATTAATGCTTTTTTGTAGGAAGCGATGAGCGACCCAGCCAACGAACAAACCCTTGCGGAACAAGCGCCCGCTTGCTACGAATGCCGCGTTTGTGGCTATGTCTACGAGCCAAGTCGGGGGGATAGCAACAGTGGTGTTCCCTCAGGGACGCGATTTGAAGAGCTGCCAACTGACTGGCGTTGTCCAGTTTGTGGTGTTAGAACATCCCAGTTTGAAAATGTTGGTTCCAAAGGCACCCCATCAGGTTTTCAGTCAAACTTATCCTATGGCTTAGGGGTGAATCGGTTGACGCCAGGACAGAAAAATCTCTTGATTTTTGGTGCCTTAGCGATCGCCGTTTTATTTTTCTTAAGTCTTTACAGTCTGCACTAATTGCTGCGTACTTGGATTAGTGGAGTTCTTGTTGGTGTCCGGCGAGAGTGGCGGCGTCAGCAGGGCGTTATCTAAGCGGCTTAATCAGTACCCGACAATCGGGGAATTTACTGAATATAGGTTGAGTCGCTTTCACCAGTTCTGGACATTATGAGTATGAGAGTGAAAACGCTGAAACAAATCGTAACATTGTTGGCGATCGCCTTCTTTTGTGTCAGCTGCAGTCAGGTTTCTTCCTTGGAATCTAACCCCTGGCAGGTCGTTAAGGTGCCGACAGAATCCACCCTACAAGATATTGGTTTTACAGACGATCCCAACCATGGCTGGATCGTTGGTAGCGATTCTACCCTGCTAGAAACCACCGATGGCGGCAATACTTGGCAACCTAGAGAACTGGATTTAGGGAAGCAAGCCTATCGCTTTACTAGTGTCAGCTTTGCTGGCGCTGAAGGATGGATTGGGGGAGAACCTGGTATTTTGCTCCACACCACAGATGGCGGAGAGTCTTGGTCTCGCATTCCCCTGAGCGAGAAGTTACCCGGTTCGCCCAACACAATCGTCGCACTGGGGTCTCAACAAGCAGAGATGACGACCACGGTGGGGGCAATTTATCGGACGCAAGACGATGGCAAGACTTGGAAAGCTATGGTGGAAGAGGCTGTAGGCGTCGTTCGTAATATTTCCCGCTCTGAGGATGGTAAATACGTTGCCGTTTCCGCCCGAGGTAACTTCTACTCCACCTGGGAACCAGGACAAACCTCTTGGGTGCAACATAATCGCAACAGTTCTCAACGCCTCCAGAACATGGGATTTGGGAAAGACGGACGGATTTGGGTGTTAGCGCGAGGAGGAAAAATCCAATTTAGCGATGCTAACGACACTGATGTCTGGGAAGACCCTCAATATCCAGAGTTGTCTACAAGTTGGGGATTTCTGGATATTGCCTATCGAACACCCCAGGAAATTTGGCTGGCAGGTGGCAGTGCTAATCTTTTGGTTAGTCAGGATGGTGGAGAAACTTGGAGGAAAGACCGGGAGGTTGAAAACATTCCTTCAAACTTCTACAAAATTATCTTTGTCAAACCAGAACAGGGATTTATTATTGGTCAGAAGGGGATTTTGCTAAAGTACGAGCAGCCCAAAGAAACTGCTTAATACTATTGAAAATTGCTTGTATCAACACAAGCAGGTTTCGTATGATAGGTATTAGGTTTTCAACTATTGTCAAGAGGAGAAACCAACAATGTCAGGTACAACTGGAGAGCGTCCGTTTGGGGACATTATTACTAGCATTCGTTACTGGGTAATTCATAGCATTACTATCCCAGCGTTATTTATCGCCGGTTGGCTGTTTGTTCAGACAGGTCTTGCCTATGATGCGTTTGGAACCCCCCGTCCTGATGAGTATTTTACCCAACAACGGCAGGAAGTTCCCCTCGTGACAGACCGCTACGCAGGTAAGCAACAAATCGAGCAATTTACCAAGTAAGTGTTGTAAAACAGGTTAAAAATCATGACAAGTAATACCCCCAATCAACCAATTTCTTACCCAATTTTTACGGTAAGATGGTTGGCTGTTCATACGCTCGCTGTCCCATCAGTTTTTTTCTTGGGTGCGATCGCGGCAATGCAATTTATTCAACGATAGGACAAGATTATGCCAGAGCGTATTCCTAATCCCAATAAGCAGCCGGTTGAATTAAACCGGACTTCTCTTTACTTAGGTCTGCTACTTGTTTTTGTACTCGGCATTCTATTTTCCAGTTATTTCTTTAACTAACTGGCTCGAAAGACATCACATCATTGGATTGAATTAGGAGGTATAAGCTGTGTCTGGAAGTGGAAAAATTCCTTTGTGGATTGTTGCGACCATCGCGGGTACGGGTCTACTCGTTGTTTTGGGTATCTTCTTCTATGGTGCCTACGCTGGTCTAGGTTCCTCAATCTAAGCTCTGCACCTGCTGAAGCATTCAAACATGATTAGCGCTTGATTTGATAAGTTTGGCGCTGACAAAAGCAAGACCGCCTAAGACATTAACTCAGGCGGTCTTTTCGTTAGCATTTGTTAACGTTACATTTCAGTGGAGTCTTCGGACTCAATATAGAGGAACAAAAACGCCATGGCGATCGCGGGAAAGACCAAACCCGTTAAAGGGACGAGAATTGAAGGAAGAAATGAAGCTGGCATATCAAGATTCCTATTTAAACCACACAACAGATTTTACCTGACTTAGCTGCTCTGCCTGGGAATTGTTGCAAACTGTGAATCCCTAAATAACTAACGGCGGCGTCCTCATCTCACCCGACTAGACCAATAGATACGCCGCACTCCTTGCTCAACTGTCCAAATCATCTAAAAAGTTGGGTGACTCCGGCGGCAAAACCACACAATCTACAGCGACCTTACGACTCTCCTGTTGGGTGTCAGGAGCAACCGCGATCGCTTCTAGGCGAATTTCTACACTGCCAAACGGCACAATCATCTGCGTCAGCATCTCCCACTCCCCAGAAACATTTGACGTAAAATCGACCAACCAGCGGGGGCCATCCAACAATGCCCGACTCTGTCGGTCTTGCATCCACAGCTTGACATAAATAGAACCCGCCTCTGGTGGTAACTTCACCCGCACGATCAAGGTGTCGCCCGCCGTCAGTTCCCGCGTCGGGACAAAGAGGATTGGTTCTGGAATTGGCTCCTCTGACTCCAGAGGCGCGATCGCCAATGCTTCAGGTTGAGACGTAGTGAATGCCCTTGACTGAGAGATCTTTGTGACCTGGCGCTTGCTCGAAATAGCTTCAGGGACGCTTGCATCATCGTCTTCCACAACAATCTCTCGATTGACCCAGTTGTCCTCAACCTGTCTAACGGGAGCCAGGGAAATAGTATTATCCTCTGTCAGGGAATGACTTTCTTGAATTAACGTCCGCTCGTTATCAGCACCGTCAAACAAGTCACCGCTAAACTCTGCCGTTGCTTCCTCAATCGCAGGGGCGGTAGATGGCTCCCCTTTGCTATCCCACACTTCTTCTAACTCTACTGCCGACTGAGCTGCCACTGAGTCTTCAGAAACGGCGTTAGTATCTGAAAAAGACCGATCTTCAACCATCCCGCTCTCTACAACTGCCTCCGCCTCTGAAAAGTCCATCTCTTCCCATGAATCTTCAATCACCTCCTCCGTCTCTGAGAAGTCTGTCTCTGCAAATGTCTCTTCAATCACCTCCTCCGTCTCATCAGGAGTGTCCCAAGCCGTTAAATCAGTCCTGAGCCATTCCGACAACTCAGCATCTGTTGCCAAGGAATTCAACCGTGTCCAGAAACGATCTTGAATATTGAGGGCTTGAAAGGCATCATCTATTGGAGATGTCTCACTATTTGTTGGCGGTGTAAGTGAACTTTCTCCTGATTCGAGGGCGGGTTCAAGGGTTTCAGGCAAAGCCTCCGCCGTCGCGACAGTTGGCTGATCAATCTGGAGGTGAGCATCATCGGCATCAGGTGCCCCTTGAGTGACCTCTGGCTGCAATTGTGTCTGTGATGTTGCCGAGTGAGACTGTTCGCTGGGCACAGTATCGTCGGGTGTTGTCTCCGGAACCTTCTGATCTCCTTTCAAAGAACGGAGTGGCTTAGGAGTGTCTGCTACTGAGTCATCAGCCGCAACAACGGACTTAAATGTTGGCAGTTCGGGCAATTTGAGAGATATTGCCCTTGTCTGACTTAGAGCAGATTGATTAATTTGCGGCGGTAAAAGTTGACCGCGTGCGGGTTGTAGGGGCAGAGGTGGGCGCTTTTCCACTGCCTCAATTGCCTCAAGAAATGCCCCACTTAGCAGGGATGCCCGTTGTGATTCTGGCTCCTCTGCGGCGATGTTTTGAGGGGAATCAGTGGTTGGTTCTAGTGACCCTGACGTCGCTTCTGCCTCACTGCTGCCACGGGAAATGATACCGAGCAGCTGGCTTAAGTCAGCAGTAATGCTAAAGGGTTGAGTGGCTAAGGCAGTTTTGGTGCTGCTGTACAGCGCGATCGTGCCTAGAATCAGACGAGTTTCGCAGTTTGGAGGAATTTCTAGGTCATAGCTAAAGGTAAAAGGCAGTACCTGTTCTGGTAAGGGCTGTTGGACATCGAGTAAAACCCTGGAGGTCTGCGGATCGCGCAGCTCATAGCGTAGACTGCCTTGGAAAGTCGGGTCAGCACTATCGGCACTGATTGAGCCGTCAAGCTGATTGACATCCAATATGTCGATCTGCCCCGTAATCGTCAGAGGCTCTCCTGGAAGACTGATAAAGGCTTCTTCGTCGAGGGTCAGCATTAACCCGTGAGGCTCTGTCTCCAGCTCCAGCAAGGCTGGGGAGTGTGGGGGAGCCGTTGTGTCTTCAATTCCTACTTCTAGCTCCTGCAAGACAGGCTCAACGACCTGCTGCAAGACTTGCTCCAACATTTGCAGAGAGTGTTCTAGCAAGGGATTAACGGCGGTTGTCTCTGCTAAGTTGCCGATGGAGGGCGGCGCTGGCGGCTCTTCCCACTCAGTTACCTGAACATCTACGACCTCAGCCGTGACTGGTTCTGTTGCTGTCTCGCTGTTTTCCTCGGCGGGTGCAAAGTCAGCATGAAGAGAGGGTTCCAGCGTTTCCTCTGGCTGCGGCTCGTCGTGAGGGCTGGGGTGCTGGAGGTCAGGGGATGAGGGTGCAAAGTCAGTATGAAGAGAGGCTTTTAGCGCTTCCTCGTGAGGACTGAGGTGCTGGAGGTCAGGAGATGAGGGTGCAAAGTCAGTATGAAGAGAGGCTTTTAGCGCTTCTTCTGGTTGCGGCTCATCGCTGTGAAGGCTGGGGTGCTGGAGGTCAGGAGATGAGGGTGCAAAAGTTTCACTGTCTGATGGTTCTACCAAAGACGCAGAAACGGCAGGTTCGTTGTCTGCCGCTGATGCTTCTATGGGATGAGAGTCGATGCTGGGAATTGGAGGGGCTGTGGCAACGAAATCTGATGGCTCAGGAATAGCTGTCGTGTCGGATACGGGTAATGTCTGTTCTGCTGCTGGCTCAACGGCGATGGGAGAGATTTGGAACTGAACCTCTTGCTGCCACGATTCACCGAGGAAATCGGACATGACATCTCCACTACAGCGCAATTCCCATTCACCGGGATTGAGGTAGGTGAAGGGAATCACAACCATCAGCCCCTCTGGATTAGTGCGGCGCGATCGCTTTTGAAAACGGCGCTTGGGGGGTGTCTCTGTGGTGCTCTTATGAGTGACGCAAATTTCTACGTCAGTATTCGCTCGCGACGAGTGAGCAACCACCCGATACCGACCTTCTTGAAGGATGAGGCTTGGTTCTTTGAGCGGAAGCCAAGAGCGATCGCCTTCTTTTTGTAGTAGAAATTCCCAGTATTCCATAGGAGCGCTTCGGATCGTTGTTCGTTGTTGTTGTTATACCCCTTCAACCCCTCAAAAACCAGCTACTCCGCTACTTTATCTTTGTCATCGATCAGGACTTGGGACTGGCAAAGGGATAAGAGTCTTGACTAGATGGCATTTGCAAGATGATCGAGCTGCTGTCTGAGTTCGTCTGTTTTTGCCAGGAGTTCCGTTTGCGCGATCGCCTGCTGTTCTCCAGACTGGAGCCACTTGAGATTTACCGTGCCATTTTCAGCTTCGGCATCTCCCAATACTAAGCAAGCTGCCGCCCCACTGCGATCGCCTCGCTTAAATTGTTTACCAAACGCACTGCCGCTCAGATCGAGTTCCACGCTAAACCCGCATCGCCGTAATTTCGTCGCTAGTTCCAGAGCTTGGGCTTCTGCTCTTTCACCACGCGACACCATATAAAAATCCCGTTTTGGCACTGAGGGGGTCTGTAGCTGTTGGAGCAGCAAAATCAACCGCTCCAAACCAATTGCCCAACCAATGGCTGGGGTATCAGGGCCGCCCAATTCTGCTACTAGAACGTCATAGCGACCGCCACCACATACCGTTGCCTGTGACCCTAAATCATCCGATTGAATTTCAAACGCTGTATGGGTGTAGTAATCCAAACCACGCACCAAACGCGGATTAAGGTGGTAGCTAATGCCAATAGCCGTCAGGAGCTGCTGTACCGTCTCAAAGTGGGCCTTTGATTGGGAACTAAGATAGTCCAGAATACTGGGAGCATCCTCGGCAATTTCTTGCGTACGTTTGTCTTTACTATCAAGAATCCTCAAGGGGTTGCGGCTTAAGCGTTCTTGAGAATCAGCGTCTAACTCATCTTTATAAGGAGTTAGATACTCTACCAACGCCTCTCGATACTGCTGTCGGTCTTCATTATTACCGACTGAATTGAGGTCTAGCCTAAGATTTTTTAAGCCTAGGGTTTGCAGCAAATCCGTCGCTATAGCGATCGCTTCTACATCCGCTCTAGGACTATTGCTGCCCATCACCTCCAGCCCAATTTGATGAAATTGTCGCTGCCGTCCAGCCTGAGGATTTTCATAGCGAAACATCGGCCCGATGTACCACAGGCGTTGTACGCCCCCTTGGGCATAAAGGCTGTTTTCTATCAGCGCCCGCACCACCCCCGCTGTTCCTTCTGGACGTAAGGTAACAGAACGGGGTGGTGTCGCCCGGTCGTTGAAGGTATACATCTCCTTCCCAACTACATCGGTAGCTTCACCGATTCCCCGCTCAAACAATTCAGTGCGCTCAAAGATTGGCGTACGAATTTCCTGATAGGCAGCACGACTTAAAATCTCTCGCGCGACTGACTCTACCTGTTGCCAATAGCCAATTTCCGACGGCAGAATGTCTCGCGTTCCCCGTAAGGTTTTGATCGCTCCCATCAGTTTTTTTTGTCTCTCTACTTACTGCTTAGTGCGGAGAATTATCTTCCTGCCAAGCACCATAGCGATTCTGATAATACGCCAAAATCTCAGCGACTTGTTGTCGTTCTGCCTCCGCCACTTCTGAGCCATACTGAATCCATAAGCTGCCAATCTGACTTTGGCTGTAGTCAAACTGCCGCGATGTTTGGGGAACTAGACCCGTTTCCACCCCCGGCACTTGCCGCAAATGGGCAGCGACCTCTCGATATACAGCTAGGGGCAATCCAGCGCAACGGATTTGATTTTGTTGCTGTTGACTAACTGACTCCTGTACCACTGAACGTCCTTTTACCTAGCTTATGGAGATAGATTCGCGCTCACTAGCTGGGGAGCATTCAGCGCGGCTGTTGGTGAGTCAGCTTCGGGCGCATCGACAGGTAGCTCTCCTACGCGTCGGGCGACTTCAATGCCATATTGCTCCAAAATCACCACTGGAGTTGGGCCTTGGTTCATGTCAATCCGCTTGACCAGCACCTGTCCGTTGGATAAGCGCTCTCCTACCCGGACGTAGCGACTAGCCGATTCATTCGGGGCATCAACAATTGCACTCGGTACACCACCGACTTGTACGACTCCACTCACCCTGACATTCTTTGCCAAGGTGGGTTCTGGTAGCTGCGGCAGTTGCGGAATAAAGGGCGGTGGTAGAGCCGCACCAGAACCTTGAGCACCAGAACCGGGAATAGGTAAGCGTGTTGCTGTACCACCAGGACGGGCTGTTGTCGTTCCCGGACGAGCTGCTGTTGTCGTTCCCGGACGAGCTGCTGTGGTTGTTCCCGGACGGGCTGTGGGCAAGACATTTGCCCTTGCTCTTGACACGCCTTGAGGTGCTGTTGGTCTTGCGGCTCTCTGCGGTGCGACAGGAATCCTCGGCAATACGGGAACGGATCGGGTGGGAGCCGTCCCCGTAGCGGCAGGAGTTCCAGGCGAAATCACCACTTGTGGCTGGGTGGGAATTAGGGCAAACGGATCAACCCGTCCTCTGGGGATTTGATTGAGCCGCTCTCCTGGCGGGGGAACATTGAGAATACCAGGAGCGGCTGCAGATCCTCTGGGCTGTGAGGGCTGAACGGGATTTTGAAATGCTGTGGCAGCAGGAGGCGGTGAGGGTTTGGGTTGGACTGGGGAGACAATAGGAGAGGGAGAAGGACTTTCTTCTACTACAGCTTGCTCATCACTGGAGTCGCAGCCTCCCATCAAAAGAGCAAGTATCCCTACAAACGCAATCCATGAAGTTCGACGCATGACCAATCCCCCTACGCTTTACTAGCAGATACTGTAGAAATTACCCAAATCAAGCCTTAAGGACACTCAATACGCGGGTAGGTTCCCTAGTATATTTAATCCGTTTCTTTTATTGAGTTGTTAGTGAAGCTGTCGCCTTGCTGGTTAGTCAACCGGACTCGGCTTCAGTTCTCTGTTGGCAATATAGTCCTAAAGAGTTTAGGCGTACCTATCCCTAACAGTATCTTAGCTGACGGAGTATTGAATATACCGTTCGTCAAATGTTCGTAAGGGTGAAATCCTCTCCAGTTACACCTTTTCCTGACCGCGTTTAATCTTCTGTCCCACTCATTAACGTTTTGAGTAGGTTTAGCCCTTTTTTGACCCGACGGGAGACGGTTACCACACTAATGTCTAAGCGTTCGGCAACTTCTTTTTGCGTCAAGTCGTATAGAAAAACAAATTCTAAGACTTCGCGAGTGCGTTTTTCGAGGTGAACTAACGCCTGTTGCAGGCGAATTTGGTCTTCTTGGGCTAATTGAAAGCTGCGATAGCCGGGATCGGGGACAAGATCGCCTAAGCTAGTTGTTCCTTCTTCGGTATCCCGTACTGGGGTATCCAAACTTAGGGGTTCGCGATTTTGGTGAGCGAGTTTAATTTCTTGCCATTCCGAGAGGGGAATATCTAAGGCGACGGCGATTTGAGCATCAGTTGGTTGACGATTGTAGCGCGATCGCCATTCTTCAGTCACAATCACAGCCTGTTGTCGGAGTTCTAACCAACGGCGGGGAATACGGACACAGCCGCCTTTATCTCTAAGGTAATGCTGAATTTCACCGCGAATGTAAGGAATCGCAAAGGAGCTAAACGCGTGTCCCTTGGTCAAATCAAAGCGTTCGGTGGCTCTAATTAATCCAATACAGCCAACTTGAATTAGATCTTCATAACTTTCGTTGCACTGATTAACCCAATGGTGGGCTTCTTTTCTAACCAGTCCGAAGTTGAGTTGTACTAACCGATTACGAGTTTCTGCGCTGGAGAGTTGTTTGTATTCTCGTAAGAGTTGCAGGCTCTCCTGCTTCAAATCGTTAGTGGCATTAATAGGCATAGCTGATTGAGTCCGGTAGAGCAATCTAATTGCAGAAGAGCCAACTTAGTTTAATTCCCGCCTTTAGAAGATTGCTGTGACTTGGGACATAGGCATTGATTTGCCACTAAGCTTGCTGTGTGGGGAAAGATAGACACCTCTTGCCCGACAAACAGCTGGAATTTTTTCGTCCGTCTCAAGTCTGTGCTTGTGAATCTCCCAGGCATACTAGTTTAGTTTAGGTTTAACAATTGCTATTTACTACCGAGAATCCACTAGAAAATTGACTGTGACGCGATTAGACTACGTAATTTTAGCCCAGTCATCCCTGACCGCGCCTTAATTTGTCAAAAATTCCGGAGAAAGTACTATTTTTTTAGCTCAGAAGAGCCAAATAAAAAGGGGCATATGCCCCTTTTAACAACTAGTTTTCAGCAAAGAAACTCTTGGCTTGATATTGTGTTACCGAACTATATAGATTCAGGCTCAATGCGACTGTAAAAGATGCCGCGAATTTTAACTTCTTCTGGATCGTCAGCGCCTAAGTCGGTATCCGAAGGCTGTTCGCTCTCAAATGTCCCGGCAATTTCACCCGTGCGACTATCTACCTTCGCAACTTGGAGAGAGATTGTGCCAAAGCGAGTTTCCACGCGCTTTACGTTAGCACGAGTTAGATCTGCTCGGTCAGCTTGGGAGGGAAGAGCGATCGCGTTGTCGTAGCCAGACGCTACACCACGACCTTTCGGGTCTAGGAAAACTGCACCCCGGTAGGAGGGGACTTTGAACTCACCTTCAAAGTCAGTAGAGGTGTTAATGCTATCCAATCCAGGCTGAGACTTGGCAACTAAGCTCTTAATTGTGAAGAGGAACGGGACTTGCTCGCCTCCAGGTAACTGAACAGTGATTGCTTGAAAGTCGATCCCATCTTCTTCAATGAAGGTGAGGCTACCATCTTCCCCAACTTTCAACGGCCCACGTATTTGGTCAAGGCTAGATGTGTACCGTGTCAACAACTTACCGGGAACATACTCGGCTTCTTGACGCTTATTAACGGGTTCTTCCTTGACAAAAAATGTAGTTGGCTGTAGGCAGAGATCAGTCAGTCGGTAAGACTGGTTGGAATCGATGGCAAGAAAACCGCGACTTGTTTCTGCCAGTTGCGGACAGTTGTTTGCCAGACCGGTGTTTCTGATTTGGTCATAAGTTAATTGATCGCTGCTAGCTGCGCTAGCTGGACCCTCACTACAAGCTGTTAGTACCCCCAGGCATAAAGCCAGGAAGGCAACAATAAAACTGCGATACCTCATGGTCAACCTCAATTCAAAAAGAGCGGATATGAAAATGCTTGCGAGGGTGAAACTTGAATTGGGCTTCGGTCATAGAAGTGAAACCGCTGTTGTCCTTAAACCTTCAAAAGGAATGCCCACAAGTTGATTGCCACCCATGCTATATTTTGGGGCACAAGAGCGCTTGCCGTCGTGCGAAATCTTTTGAACCGCTGCGGTGGTTGAGCAAAGTTCGTCGGATGGCACCGAAGGCACAAGCCCCAGATCTCATAGAGCATTGTACACGGGCTTGTCCCCTCTTTTTCCTGAATCAAGCGGGCAAAAGAATCCCCCCTCGCTGTAACCCGAAGCGAATTTTTAGATAATTGGATAGCATGAACCACGACCCAGAGCTAGAGGAAAAACCGTTAGAAGACCAACTGCAAGCGATCGCCATCGAGGTTCACTCCCTAGCTACTAACCATCAGGGAAACGCTCTGGCACTTTTGGAACTACTGCGGGCTTTAGAGCAGTGGCATCGAGATATTCGTGAAGAGATGTTTCAATCCGCGTTACCCGACAATCGGCAAGCCCTCTACGCCCTACTCAGGGATATCGAAGAATCAGGAGGTTGGCCCTATATCGACCGCATCAAGCTGCGATCGCTCCTGAAAAAGCTTCAAGAAGAGATGTCCTACCCCCGCCATCGAAAGGCAGAAGCAGGGGAGCAACAGCTCGGTGGGAATGGGTTGATATGAAACGAGCTAGTGCAGCCGCGCCGAAATAAATCACTAGCTAAGTATCTTCCTGCAGGAACTGCGGCGTGATCAATGAAGGCGTTGAACTGCAAAAGCTTCTCAATCTCGAAGGCGATCGCCCTGCAACTCCCCGGCGTCGCCAATCGCCAGTCACAATGTTAGAATCCTGCGATGAGGATGAGAAAACCTGGTAAATAATTTTTTCTATGGCGGTTGCCGTGCAGTCAATTAAGTTTGGTACCGATGGCTGGCGAGGTCTTATTGCCGCCGATTTCACCTTTGAGCGTTTGGCATTAGTTGCCCCGGTGGCAGCAAAAGTACTGGCAGATGTTTTTGGCGCTAGCGCTGATAACCGGACAATAATTGTCGGTCATGACCGACGTTTTATGGCAGAAGACTTTGCCAAAAAGACAGCCGAAGTTGTGCAAGCTGCGGGCTTCGATGTCTTGCTAAGTGAGGATTATGCTCCAACTCCAGCGTTTAGCTGGGCAGCAAAGGAACGTAATGCTTTAGGGGCGTTGGTGATTACGGCGAGTCATAATCCCGGTAGCTATCTAGGCTTAAAGGTGAAAGGGGCGTTTGGAGGGTCGGTGTCTCCAGAAATCACATCAAAAATT
The DNA here is from genome assembly GCF_059505785.1 of Kastovskya adunca. Classification (NCBI taxonomy): domain Bacteria; kingdom Bacillati; phylum Cyanobacteriota; class Cyanophyceae; order Coleofasciculales; family Coleofasciculaceae; genus Kastovskya; species Kastovskya adunca. The sequence goes on from NZ_JCACLG010000018.1 coordinate 27,538, forward strand.
GAAGCGCTATTGCCTCAAGGCGTGCCACCTGCTGCGACACCTGGCAATCTCCAAATCTTTGACCCCTGGTCGAGCTATTGTGAAGCCCTGCGAGCAAAAGTTGATATTTCCCGGATTCAAGAAGCGATTCGCCAGGGGAAACTTACGGTTTATGCCGATGTCATGCACGGCGCAGCGGCGGGGGGATTGAGTAAGATTCTTGATGTCCCGATTCAAGAAATTAACAGCGATCGCGATCCGCTCTTCAACGGTGGTGCCCCAGAACCTTTACCACGCTACCTGAGTAAGTTGTTCCGAGTCATGCGGACGCAGGGGCGGCGTGACAGTAGCGGTGTTGCTGTCGGGTTGGTATTTGATGGTGATAGCGATCGCATTGCCGCTGTTGATGGGCAGGGTAACTTCCTCAGTCCTCAAATTCTCATTCCCATCCTGATTGACCACCTAGCCTCGCGGCGTCACATGAAGGGGGAAGTCGTCAAAACAGTCAGTGGCTCAGATTTGATTCCCCGCGTTGCTGCCTTGCACCAGTTACCTGTTTACGAGACGCCCATCGGCTACAAATTCATCGCTGACCGGATGTTATCTAGCCCCGTCTTACTCGGCGGTGAGGAGTCTGGTGGCATTGGTTACGGCACTCATATTCCGGAACGGGATGCCCTGTTATCCGCGTTGTACTTACTAGAAGCGATCGCGGAGTCGGGATTGGACTTGAGCGAGCTTTACCAACAGTTACAAGAGCAAACGGGCTACTTTTGTGCCTACGATCGGCTGGATTTGCACCTGTCAGGAATGGACGTGCGATCGCGTCTAATCGAGCAACTGGAAAATCAACCCTTAAAAGAAATCGCCGATCAAGCGGTGGTCGATTGCCAAACCACAGATGGCTACAAATTCCGTCTGGCTAACGACAGTTGGCTGATGATTCGCTTTAGTGGGACGGAACCTGTACTGCGGCTGTACTGTGAAGCGCCGACAATTGAGCAGGCACGTCAGACCCTTGCCTGGACGAAAGATTGGGCAAATTCGGTTTAACTTAACCCATTAAAGGTTTGTTATCAGGGCTAAAGCCCTCAAAATCTGCTGTTTTTTCTTTGAGATTGCAGATAATAAACTATTGACAAAACTTAGTTAATCTGTATAAAAATCTGAAATGACAAAACTAATCGTAGCGACGGGGAATCCGGGAAAATTGCCAGAAATGCAGGATTATTTGACGGATGCTCGCTGGGAATTGCAATTGAAGCCGGAAGAGTTAGAGATTGAGGAAACAGGCGAAACATTTAGTGAAAATGCCTGCCTGAAAGCCTCAGGGGTAGCGAAAGCAACAGGAGAGTGGGCGATCGCTGATGATTCTGGATTAGAAGTCAATGCCCTAGATGGCGCACCCGGTATCTACTCCGCTCGTTACGGTAGGACAGATACTGAGCGCATTGAGCGCTTACTAATGGAATTGGGAAATGAATTGCATCGGGACGCGCAGTTTGTCTGTGTAGTGGCGATCGCTCGTCCCGATGGTTCAATCGCCGCCCAAGCCCAAGGAATTTGTCCCGGTACTATCCTCCATGCGCCGCGCGGTCTGGGGGGATTTGGCTATGACCCGATTTTTTACGTTCCAGAAAAACGCCTCACCTTCGCCGAAATGGCACCGGAGGTGAAGCGATCGCTTAGTCATCGTGGCAAAGCCTTTGCGGAACTCCTCCCGCAGCTAGAAAAAATGGCTGAGTCCTGAATCGTCCCTCAGTCCTCAGCACTTCTTCAGCCCTACACAGCTTCTAGGTTCTTTTCGCCAGTCCGAATGCGGATAACCTGCTCGACAGGGGTGACAAAAATTTTACCGTCGCCAATTTCCCCAGTACGGGCAGCGGAGATAATTTTTTCTACTACCATATCAACCTGAGCGTCTTCAATGACAATTTCCACCTTGAGTTTTTGCAGGAACTCAACGGTGTACTCAGAACCTCGATAACGTTCTGTTTGACCTTTTTGGCGTCCAAAACCCCGGACTTCCGATACGGTCATTCCCACAATTCCAGCGTTTACCAAGGCGATTTTAACCTCATCTAGTTTAAATGGCCGGATAATTGCTTCTACCTTCTTCAAGGTCTTAACTCCTCACGAAATTTTCTATCTATCTTTATAAGACCAGCATGACATTTTCTAGCACCGTCAAGATAGCAGGTAATGTAACTGCTGATACATTTGCTTGAGGAGCAAACTACTCAGACCTTGCCTCCTGTAAAAATGGGCAACGTTGAACGACATCTGAGGCTAGTCGCGTTCCTCGCATTTGCCGGATGGCGACTTCCATTTCGCTGAGTTTTTCTTGCAATCCGCAATACTGCACTTGGGTGACGTTGAGCGCTTCTGTCGCCATTTGCTGGCGCTCTTCCATTTGACGCATGTCGGTCTGAGAGGCTGTTAGTGAGGCTTCTGAAGTGCGGATTTCAGTTTGTAGAGCAGCTAAACGCTGTTGTACAGACTGGAGTTGACTTTGAGAAGCAGTTCGCTGCTCTTGGAGGGTTTTGATTTGGGCTTGCAGTGTTTGCATCTCTCCTCGTGCGGCTATGAGTCGGCTTTGCCAAGTTTCCAACTCCGTGCGGGAGGTCGTGAGCCGTTCTTCAGCGGTTTTGATTTCTCCACGCACAGCGACTAATCGTTGTTCTAGGCTTTGGCTTTCTTTTTTGAGTGCTTCTAGGCGATCGCGTGTTGCTTGCGTTTCGTTACGAAACGAGACTAACTGCTGTTGAGATTGACGAACTTCGACTTGGGAAGCTTCTAGCCGTTCTTCGGTGGTTTTAATTTCCTGCTGTATAGCCACCAGCCTCTGTTCTAAGCTTTGACGCTCTTTCCTGAAGGATGCCAGTTGGGATTGAGCGGTTTTAATTTCCCCTTGCACGGCAACGAGGCGCTCCTGAGATTGGCGCACTTCCCGTTGGGAGGATTCTAGTTGGGCTTGAATCGTTTTAATCTCTTCTCGGATCGCGACTAACCGCTGCTGAGATTGTTGCAGTTGGGATTGAGCGGTTTTAATTTCGGCTTGCACGGCAACGAGGCGCTCTTGAGATTGGCGCACTTCCCGTTGGGAGGATGCCAATTGCGCTTGAGTGGTTGTAATTTCTTGGCGGAGTGACACCAGACGTTGTTGAGAGGTGCGGACTTCCGCCTGAACTGTTTGCAATTCTTGGCGGAGTGCTACCAGGCGTTGTTGAGACTGTTGCACCTCAGTTCGAGAGGATGCTAGCTGGGTAGTGGCGGTTTTAATTTCTGAGCGTAAGCTAACCAGCGTTGCTTCTGCTGTACTGATATCACCACGGAGGGCAACGAGTTGCTGCTGGGAGGCGCGGGAATCGGTTTGGGAGGTGGTTTGCAATACGGAGAGGAGTCCTGCTACTTCTAGGTCGTCTGGTGCTAATCTAGCGGCTCGTTCAAACGCAACCGTCGCTTGTTCGTAACGTTCTAGGCGATACAGTGCCAGTCCCCGCCGCTTCCAAGCCAAGGAGTAGTCAGCGTTAATAGCGATCGCTTGATCAAAATCAGTCAGCGCTTTTTGGTATTGACCCAAGAGATAGTAGGCTGTGCCTCGGTTAAGCCAAGTTTCGGCACTTTTGGACTCAACTTCTAGCACTTCGTTGTAGAACGCGATCGCTTCCTCATATTCCTGCAAGTCAGAAACCAACACGCTGGCAATTTTTTGAGGAATAACCGTGCTGACGAGTTGTTGTTCGTACTCAGATTCTGCTCTTAGGGACAGTACCTGTTTCCATGAGGTGACGACGGCGTCATATTGTTGCAGTTCGTAAAACGCATTGCCTTTTTCAAACCAGGCTAAAAGGTAGTTGGGCTTGATTTTGATGGCTTCGTCGTAGGAGGCGATCGCTTTGTCGTATTGTTTTAAGCTACTGAGGGTAACGCCTTGCCAATACCAGGCTAAGAAGGAGTTGGGCTGGAGTTTGAGGACTTGTTCCAAAATAGCGAGGGCTTCTCGATACTTCCCAACCCCGCGCAACTCACTAACTTGTTGTAGCAAGCGATCGGTACTGCTAGCTTGAGCGGTAAGGGTTTGGGTGGGTTGCTGCAGATCGGCTGCCAGCAGTTGAGCCGGAGTACTGACAATGCTGGTGGCGATCGCGGTAGCCAGTGCAACCTTGAAACGAAGTTGGAAGTTTTTCATCTTAGCCTTGTAAGCGCTACTTACGTATTACATCCGCTTACACAGCATAGTCAGAGAAATCCGCAAAAAGATCGGCAAATTCACGCACTTTTTGGTTATTTTGGCAGGATTATTAGTTATTATTGCGGATTAATCGTTTTTTGATAGACCACAGAGGCGCAGAGGGCACGGAGGGAAGAGGTTAAGAGAGAATGATGCGGCGGATGCCGTCTTTGAGGAGGGGAACGTTGAAGTTGATGAGAAGAGCAAGAGGATAGCCTGTCATTTTGAGATAAGAGAGAACTTGGGCTTCATGGATTGGCGTTAGATTAACTACTGCTTTAAGTTCAACAATGAGGCTGTTGGCAACTAGTAAATCCAACTTGCCTTCACCAACTCTACGACCTTTATAATTCACAGCCACCACTTTTTGACGAATTACAGGAATCCTCCTCAACTCAAGTTCCGCAGCCAATGCCTCCTCATACACCACCTCCAAAAAACCAGGCCCTAACACCCGATGTACCTCAATTGCCGACCCAATTACCGCACCCGTCAACTCATTCATCTCTCTTTTTCCTCTCTTCTCTCCGTGTCCTCTGTGCCTCTGCGGTTCATTCCCTCTTTCCCCCTCATTCCTGGCAGTATGGCAAAATCTTAAGTAACCCTAACTGCCCTTAGCATTCCCCAATGACCGCAACAATTCCCACCCTTGCCACCAAATACGACCCCACTGCCACAGAATCCAAGTGGCAGCACTCCTGGGAAGAAAACCAAGTCTTCAAAGCCGACCCCAACCACAGCGGCGAACCTTACAGCCTCGTCATTCCGCCGCCCAACGTCACGGGCAGCTTGCACATGGGTCATGCTTTTGAGAATGCCCTGATTGACACCCTCGTCCGTTATCACCGGATGAAAGGCGGCAATACTCTGTGGTTACCAGGAACCGACCACGCTAGCATTGCCGTGCAGGCGATTCTGGAAAAACAACTTAAGGCAGAAGGCACCACCCGTTACGAGTTGGGACGCGAGAAGTTTCTCGAACGGGCTTGGCGGTGGAAGGAAGAATCGGGTGGCACAATTGTTAATCAGCTAAAACGCTTAGGTGTGTCGGCAGATTGGTCACGGGAACGCTTTACCCTCGATGAAGGCTTATCAAAAGCTGTACTGACTGCTTTTGTCCAACTGTATGAGGAGGGGCTGATTTACCGGGGCGAATACATGGTGAATTGGTGCCCTGGAACTCAGTCTGCTGTCTCTGATTTAGAAGTCGAAAATAAGGAAGTTAACGGAAATCTCTGGCATTTTCGCTATCCCCTTAGCGATGGCAGTGGTTATGTAGAAGTAGCAACCACTCGCCCAGAGACGATGCTAGGAGATACAGGGGTGGCGGTGAATCCTAAGGATGAACGCTACCAGCATTTAATTGGTAAGACCTTGACGTTGCCGATTATGGGGCGGGAAATTCCGATTATTGCTGACGAGTTGGTTGACCCCAGCTTCGGAACGGGGTGTGTAAAGGTGACACCTGCCCATGACCTCAATGACTTTGAAATGGGTCAGCGTCACGATCTGCCGTTGATCAACATCATGAATAAGGACGGCACGTTAAATGAAAATGCCGGGTCTTTCCAGGGACAAGACCGTTTTGATGCCCGGAAGAATGTTGTCAATCAGCTAGAAGCTGACGGGTTCTTGGTGAAGATAGAGGACTACAAGCATACGGTACCTTATAGCGATCGCGGAAAAGTCCCCGTCGAACCCCTCATCTCTACCCAGTGGTTTGTCAAAATTCGCCCCATGGCTGACAAGGCGATGGCATTCCTCGACGAGCAGAACTCGCCGGAGTTTGTTCCTCAGCGCTGGACAAAGGTTTACCGCGACTGGCTGGTGAATCTCAAAGACTGGTGTATCTCTCGCCAACTCTGGTGGGGACACCAAATTCCCGCCTGGTATGTGGTGAGTGAAACTGGGGGCGAGATTGCCGCCAACACGCCCTTTGTAGTTGCCCATAATCAGGAAGAAGCCCAACACAAGGCTGCTGCACAATTTGGAGAAAATGTCAAGCTCCAACAAGACCCGGATGTGCTTGATACCTGGTTTTCCTCTGGCTTGTGGCCCTTTTCAACCATGGGATGGCCTGATGAGACGGCGGACTTCAAGACTTACTATCCCACCACTACCCTAGTGACTGGCTTTGACATCATCTTCTTCTGGGTGGCTCGGATGACGATAATGGCAGGACACTTTACCAATCAGATGCCCTTTGAGACGGTTTACATCCACGGGCTGGTGCGGGATGAAAACAATAAGAAAATGTCCAAATCGGCAAACAATGGCATCGATCCTTTGTTGTTGATTAACAAGTACGGCAGCGACGCCCTGCGTTACACCTTGATTCGGGAAGTCGCAGGGGCGGGGCAAGATATCCGTCTAGAGTACGACCGCGAGACAGATGAGTCGGTGTCGGTGGAGGCATCACGGAACTTTGCCAACAAACTGTGGAATGCTGCCCGGTTTGTGATGATGAACTTAGATGGCAAAACGCCGCAGCAGTTGGGCGAACCAAGAGAGAATTTAGAATTAAGCGATCGCTGGATTATTTCTCGCTTTCACCAAGTCGCCAAACAAACTCGCGAAAACCTTGATGTCTACGGCATGGGTGAAGCAGCAAAGGGGCTTTACGATTTCATCTGGGGGGATTTCTGCGACTGGTATATCGAACTCGTCAAATCGCGATTGCGTGAGGATGCAACATCCCCATCACGGCAAGTCGCGCAACAAACCCTTGCCTACGTCCTCGAAGGCATCCTGAAACTGCTGCATCCCTTCATGCCCCACATCACGGAAGAGATTTGGCATACCCTGACGCAAAAATCTGAGGAATTTTTGGCGCTGCAACCTTATCCAGAAGCAGATAAATCTCACGCTGAAGCCGCCTCCTCCAATGCTGAACCGGAAAGTACTGAATCTTCTTTAGAGAAATACTCAACCCAAGCTCAACAACTCTTCAATCAAGGGGCAAGCTTGTTGTCGAGACTCCCCGCCTCGTTGGGCAAGTTTTTCAGCAATTATCAGCGCCCCCTACTCGTAGTGGGTCTGTTGTTTGCCACTTTGATTGCTTTTAGGGTGGCACAAGGCGTTGTCAATGGACTCAATAGCCTCCCCTTTGTGGCACAAACCTTTCAAGCTGTGGGTTTAGGATACTTACTTTGGTTTGTTTATCGCTATTTACTCTTTAGAAACAACCGCCAAGAATTAAAAGCCAAGACTCAATCCCTGAAAGAAAAGGTTGTAGGCTCTCCAGAACCCCAGCCTCAGAGCTTGCCAAGCGCTCCCCAGACAACAGCCCTAATGCCTAAGGAATCATCCCAGCCCCTCCTTTTGGACGGCAAGGCAACGCTGATCGATCCAGACCTTGAGCAAAAGTTTGACCTGATCATTGGTACAATCCGCATCATCCGCAACCTCCGGGCAGAAGCAGATGTTAAGCCAGGGGTGAAGGTGCCGATTATTTTGCAAAGTGCCAAGGATGAAGAACGTCAAATTCTAGAAGCTGGAGAGTCTTACATTCAAGATTTGGCAAAAGTAAATAATTTAACCATTACTCCTGCTTTAGAGGAAGAACTGAGGAATTCAATGGCAGGAGTTGTTGGTACAGTGCAAGTGTTAATGCCCCTAGCTGGAATTGTGGATGTCGAGGCTCTGCGCGCTAAGTTAGAGAAAGGTTTAAATAAAGTGCAAGCCGAGGCGAAAGCGTTATCAGGGCGTCTAGAAAATCCCAATTTTGTCAATAAAGCCCCAGAAACAGTCGTGCAGGGTGCAAAAGAGGCACTGGCAGAGGTGGAAAAACAAGCTGAAATTCTCAGCAATCGGCTGACTCGTCTTAGTTAACCGCTAAAGGATTCCCATTACGAGAATGATGTTACACCTAGCCCAAGTACAACATAATGAGAGTTCCGGCGGGGTGGAACTGCGATTGCTGGCTTGCCAACAATCAGAAAATTCCTGGACAGTACTGAATCCAGAACCGATCATTCCTGCCGTTCACGGAGACGCCCTGAGCGACGGTGTGTTAGTGCTGCTAGAACTTTCTAATACTTACGAAATTCTCAGCATTAAGTCGGCAAAGGACTGGGTTCTGGACTTACTTCAGAAGTACCTGACCACAGGTGTCACCCCCAGCTTCTTACAACAGGAAGCAGAACGTACAGAACAGTGGCGGCAAGACTTAACCTTACAAAGTCAAGATTTAACTCGCCGCCATCTAGAAATGGAAGCCCGTCGCGAGCAAATTCAAATTCTCGAAGAAGACCTCAAGCGAGAAAAGCAACAACTCGAATCAACGGCAGCGCAGTTAAAGCTCAAAAGTGAGGTGGAAAGCGAGTAAGAGCATCGTTGCCGACTTTAGCCCTAGCGTCAACTTTCCTATGAGGCTCTAGGGTTGGTTTTGCTGTTAGCGAAAATATCTGAGGGTGCCCCTTGGGTTTCTCCGAGCATGACGACTGAGCAAGTAAGTTGTTTGACTAGGGGTGCGGTGACTTCGCCGATTGCCAAGCCGTCGGCACCGACACGACGCCGGAGCGATCGCAACACCACCAAGTCATAAGAGGTCGCCGTTGCCAAAATCGCCTGCGTCACGTTGTCCTGCCGCAGGATCTGAATCTCAATCAAGGGATTTTGGGGAGCAAACTGAGAAACGATGATTTCTAGCTGGGCGCGAGTCCAGGCCATTTTACTTTCAGATACTCTGGAGTCGCACACATGCAGCAAGGTAACTTGCGCTTGATTGACTTCCGATAAAATCTGGGCAAACCGCACCGGACGCACAGCGGAGGTGGTTAAGTTTTCCACAGGTACTAGGATGCGCCGAGTTTTAAGCGGTGAATCCAAAAGACGAGTGACGGCTACTAAGCAATGAGCTGACCACAGAACCGAGTCCGTCAGGTTACCAAATACACGGGCGCGAAACCCTTCCCGTCCACCCCAACCCAGCACAATCAAACTAGCATTTTGTTCGCGACTGGTATGACTAATGCCTTGAGCGACATCGTACTCAATTCGTAGTTGGGGTGATGCCTCAACTCCTAACTCTCGACTCAGTTTTTGCGCTTGATCCAGTAAGCTTTGGCTCTTAGCAACCGCCTGATTTAGCTCTGGCGAATCCATGTGAGCATGAGCTTGTGCGATCGCCAACGGCACAATCCGACCTTCTTCGTGTCGTGCCAACAACGTCGCCAGTTCCATTAAGTAGCGCTCAGTCTTAGGGTTATAGACAGGCACCACGACAGTAAATTCCCCCTTTTCGTTGGCTATCCCTGACGTCCATCCCAAGTCTGGGGGTGCCTCTACCCCTGACAAATTTTTGCTGGCTATATCCAATTGAGGGGCGAACCGGGAAGTCAGAATGGGGCCTAGGGTGGCAGTCACCAGCATCAAGACAATCACGCTGTTTAAAACGGATTCATCCAGCACTTGCGCTCGGTAACCTACTAGTGTTGCTGCCAATGTCGCTCCGACTTGGGGGATCGACAGCGACCACATCGTCAGCATTTCCTGGAGGTTGTAGCGGTAGACTACCTTTGCCAGCAGTGCGGCTAACAGTTTGCTACTAATCAAACCCACCACAATGGCAGCCGTTAGACCGATAGCATCAATGCTCTTGATAAAAGCTGGGATATCGATCAGCAAGCCTAGATCAACGAAAAAGATGGGGATAAACAGCACGCTGCCAACAAATTCAACTTTTTCTTTGACAGGGCCATTCCCAACTACGTCGTTTACCGCCAAACCAGCGAGGAAGGCACCAATAATCTTTTCTACACCGATTAGCTGGGCACCTACAGAGGCGAGAAACAGTGCTAAGAGGATAAATAAGAATTGGTTGCCTTGATCATCTTTAGAACGACGGAAAAATTCCTTCCCTAACCAGTCGAAGCCAAATAGAACAGTGGCGGAATAAATCGCCAGGGAACCTAGCAAAATTGCTAGTCGCGTCACAGAGAATTCCCCAGCATCAATCGCCACACAAATGGCTAAGACCAAAAGAGCGCCAATGTCGGTAAAAATTGTGGCACCAATGGTGACTACTACCGATTCGTTGTTGACGACTCCCAATCGTCTGATAATTGGATAGGCAAGGAGGGTATGGGAGGCAAATAAAGAACCAATTAAAACTGAGGCGTTCCAGCTAAAGCCAAACAAGCGCCCCACTAGTAGTCCCATAAGTAACGGGATGGCGAAGGTGAAGCTACCAAAGCCCATGGAACGATTCTTGGTGCGGCGGAACTGCTCCATGTCCACTTCCAAGCCAGCGACAAACATCAGGTAAACTAACCCAATATCCGACAGAAGCCGCATTGTTGGGAGTTCTGTCTGAAGCAAATTTAAGCCATTTGGGCCGAGGACAATTCCTGCGGCTAATAACCCAACCAAACCAGGAATTCGCAACCGCTCAAATAAGGCGGGTACTGTGAAAATGACCACCAGCAAAACTGCAAACGGAACAATGGGTTCCTTTAAGACTTCGGAAATTGGTTCCATAAAAATATGTTTGTGGAATCTTCCACTCAGGAGTTGAGAACAGGGCGTTTTGAGGCAAGACACATTTAGGTCGCCTCCCGGAATGGCAGATGCGATCGCCACTGCATCCTTGGCAAATTTAAAAGATTATGATAATTGTAAAAACTATTTTCTAGGATTAGTCATTAATCCTTAGGTTGATAAGGCGTAGCTCAATAGTGAAGCTGGCTCAAAATATACCGTAAGCGGTCATAATCATCCTTAAGTAAGATGCTCAAAGTACGTCCGGCTTTAACTAACCAATCCCGGTCTGCCTGACGTAATTGGTACACCTCGCGCACCGCTGCGGCGATTAGGGCTTCGACGGGGGCACCATTGACCTGTAAGAGCGTCCGCAAAAAATCTAGTTGCTCGCTAAAGTAGATAACTTCGTCGGGTTCGCACTGATAGACGGCTTGATGAATTTGTGGCGGACGGGGCGGCAGGTACTGGTAGACCTGACCATTGGTGTGTCCCTTCCCATTCATTCCCGGATAGGGAGGCTGGAAACCGACGATTGCCGCCCGAAACTCAGTTTTGAGCATGGCAAAAATCTGAGGTTGTTGCTCGCGCAAGTCTGAAAGGGACAGCCCCAAAGCCCGCGCCCGGTGAACCGAGTCAATCGGGCTAGTTGTGGCATAGTAAACCACAGCCAAAACTTGATTGCCTGACTCTTCATCAACAGACTTTACCCAACTGCCAAAGGGCGGCATGACAGGGAAGCTTAAATCTTCCGGCTCCAAACACTGCGCCAGAAATTCGGTGGTGGTTGTTTCGATGACCTCGGCAATGTGATTCGAGGAGCGATCGCCAGTGGCAAACTGGGGTAAGGGAAGACGCATGTTAGGTTACATCCGTTTATTCGTTGATGATGGGTCGTGTTTAGTCATTACTGGGTTTGACCAACACCGTAAGCAATGTGAAGGGATGAGAAATGCGCGATGACCACTGACGCGCTCAACGCTACCCCTCAAACCAGCGATCATTTTTATTTCTTCCCGGCTGTTGCCTCTAGTGGTTCAATTTCTGAGAGTCGGAAGGTGACTAGTTTATCCCAATTACCTCCCTCAAATAAAACCGCCGCCTTTCCATCACTAACCCGTTGGACTAATCCTTGAAACCCGTAGTAGATATCGTCGGCATTGATGACGCGAACTGTTGATCCTGGCAAAATCATCGATTTCTTGCACGTAAGGAATACTTTTAATAGTTTACAAGCGGTTGCTAGATTGACGAGCTTGCAACTTGAGCAGAAGACAAATTTTCATCGGCTCGTTCCACAAGCTTTGGCTCGTGGCGTCTCAACTCTTAGAACTTTAACCGATGTCGGAAATTGGCGACAGATTCCACCAGTCCAATCGCCAGAAAGCTCTTGAGCATTGCCGAGCGACCGTAACTCATCCAGGGAAGAGGAATACCCGTCACTGGTGCTAAACCAATCGTCATACTAATATTGACAATCACCTGAAACACAATCATCGACAATACGCCAATGGCAAGCAACGAGCCAAAATTGTCTTTGGCATTTTGGGCAATCATTACCAGTCGCAGACAAATTAACCAAAAAACCGCAAGCAGAACTATACAGCCAACAAAGCCAAATTCTTCCCCAACCGCACTAAAAATGAAGTCTGTATGCTGCTCTGGCACAAAATTCAGTTGGGTCATCGGTCCATTATTGAGACCCCGCCCCAAAAGTCCGCCGCCGCCAATCGTGATGCGAGATTGAATTAGGTGATACCCTCCACCAAGGGGGTCTTTATCCGGGTTGAGAAAGAGAATCAGTCGGTCTTTTTGATAGTCTTTCAAAATTCCCCAAAAGACTAGTCCCAAACTTCCCGAAATCAAGTTAACCGTAGCGGCTCCAAAGCTCCCTAACCAGGGCCAAGGCAGAGTACGCCAGGCAATGAAAGCCATCAAGGCTGTCCAGGCAAACCACCCCGGAAGAAACAGGCTAAACAAAATCGCCGCTACCAACGGAGAAACCATCAATACCAACCAACCAGGATTGGCATTGCCCCAATAGAGCATTCCGATAACAATCGCACCAAATACCAGAGAGGTACCTAAGTCAGGCTGCAAGAAGACCAACGCCCAAGGCACTGCTGTCACTGCCAATGCCCTGAGAAACGAGGGAATCGTTGAGGCGGGGCGAGTGTGGAGCAAAGCCGCTAGCGTAATAATTACCCCTAACTTGGCAAACTCTGACGGTTGAATGTTAAAGCTACCAACGGTAATCCAACGTTGAGCCCCCTTAGCGGTGGTACCAATGATCATCACTCCAATTAGGGAGAGGTTGGTGATGCCATAAATAATCCAGTGCCACTGCAGTAAGCTTTCATAGCGCGACCGGGCAATCCACAACGCTAGTACCAAGCCGATGCCGCTCATCAGCCAGTGCCACCACCAGTCAGTTAGGGCATTGTTGAGTTCGGTACTGCGGATCATCACCCCCCCAAAAACGGACAAACCAATGACGAAGGCAAATAGCAGCCAATCGACCTCTTGCCAAGGATTGAACAGTGATTTCCAGCGAATACCAGTGAAGGACTTTTGCAACATTTTGTCGGGGAGTAGAGACTAGTCGTCTATCGCAATAGTTTTGACAAGTTGTAGAGACGTTGCCGACAACGTCTCTACAGGTTCTGAATTTTTTTCCTTGGCTCTATTTTAAGCAAGGGCAGCTACAGAAACTTTAGCCGCAATGGCTTGGGCGATCGCTACCAAGGCTTTGGCAGACGCGGAGTCGGGTTGACCCACCACAATCGGTATTCCTTGGTCGCCTCCTTGCCGCAGGGAAATTTCTAAAGGAATACAACCAAGTAAGGGAATATCCAGCTCCTTAGATGTCTTTTCACCGCCGCCAGAGCCAAACAGGTCATATTCGCGGTCTGGCATGTCCGGTGGGATGAAGTAGCTCATGTTTTCCACAATTCCCAACACAGACACGCCCATCTGCTGGAACATTTTCAATCCTCGACGGGAGTCTAGTAATGCCACGCTTTGGGGAGTTGTTACAATCACAGCCCCAGCCATGGGTACTGCTTGCGCCAGGGTGAGTTGGGCATCGCCCGTTCCCGGTGGCATATCCACGATCAGATAATCAAGTTCCCCCCAATTCACCTGGTAGAGAAACTGGCGGATAATCCCATTTAGCATCGGTCCTCGCCAAACAACGGGTTGGTCTGGGTCAATCAAAAAGCCCATCGATACCAACTTGATCCCGTGGTTAAAGGCGGGTTCCAGAACCTGCCCTTTTGCCCCGTCCTGCACCATCACCTTTGCCGATGATAAACCCAGCATTGCCGGAGCATTTGGCCCATAAATATCGGCATCAATCAAACCCACTCTGGCACCCAACTGCGCCAATGCCACAGCCACATTTACAGCCACAGTACTTTTACCGACACCGCCCTTACCACTAGAAATCGCCACAATATTTCTCACCCCGGCAATCCCTGTGCGATCGGGTAGGGATTTTTGCTGAGGTGTTTCAGCCGTTACATCAACTACCACCTCCTCAACGCCTGGTAACTGCTTGACGGCCTTCTGGCAATCCTCAACGATAAATTCCCGCAAGGGACAAGCCGGAGTCGTCAAGACCAAGGTGAAGCTAACAGTACCATTGTCGATTTTGACATTCCGGATCATGTTCAATTCCACCAGACTCTTGCGGAGTTCGGGGTCTTGGACGGGTCGCAATACTTCTAGGACGGAACTGGCATCGAGCATAATACAACTACATTCCTTGCCTCAGCGCTGCAACACTCAGGCAACTTCCCCTATAAATTTCTTCATCGATCTTAACGGGTTGCTGGTCTTATAGCTGGATTGAATGAGGCATTGTCACCTCAGCTTTACAGAGCGACGGCTTGCTCGGCAGCCTGAGCCAACTCAGACGCCACCCGGGCTGTATAAGGTTTGATCAGCCACCACAACAGAGGAGACAACCAACCGCGCAGGGTCACTGAGTAGGAAACATAGGTTCCGCAGACTGTTGACTCGACCTGGTAAGTCACCCGTTTCTCAACACCCGGGATAGTCAGCACGCGAACACTGAGCAACTCCCCAGGTCGTACCCGCTCTACAAAAATTCGTACAGGAATTGGGATTAAACGCGTTACTACCTGGTAAATTAGACCGGGTTTAGCAATTAATCCCCGTGGTGCATTGGTGCTGGAGAGTAAAGGATGCCAGGAAACATCCGCTAAATTCATCAATTTTTGCCAAAGGACATCCACAGAGGCACTACTCAAGGCACGATACCGCCGATCCAGATAAAACTGACACGAAAGCCCTTCAGGGCGAGCGTCTAATTTGAAGGAAAAGTTGAGAATCACAACACTTACTCCCACGAGCGCGACTCAGGCAAGTCATGAAAAATTTGTGAGATGTTGATGAGGTTGCGGGTAGAATCCTTCTAACAGGATATAATTGCCACTGCCTCCTCAACGTCTTAACGCCCGATTCCAGCCACTCAGCTTTGAGATGAACCAATTCAAGCTAACCTAAAAGAGGACGGTGACACTGGCACTAAGCCTTTGTACTCATCCCTGGTTAAGGATGCCCTTTACCCCCCTAAGGCAGCTAGTTTGCTTTGCCTCTTTTTATAAAAGCCATTGAGCTGCCAAACGCGATCAAAATTCTCAGTCGCTGCAATCAGCTTTTGAGTTCAACCACATTGAATTGAGATTATGACAGCTTTTAAGCCGGACGTAACAACAAAGAGTAATTCTTTACCCGCTGAGAATTCCAGGGAGAGAGTCAAGCAGTTTATGCAACAACTGCAAGACGAAATCTGTCAAGAGCTGGAAAACTTAGATGGCGTCGGTCGCTTCGCAGAAGAGAGTTGGGAACGCGCTGAAGGCGGTGGCGGTCGTTCCCGAGTCATACGTGAAGGGGCGATCTTTGAGCAGGGTGGTGTTAATTTTTCTGAAGTTTGGGGGACGCAGTTACCGCCCTCAATTCTCCAGCAACGTCCAGAGGCAGCCGGACATGGCTTTTTTGCTACAGGAACCTCGATGGTGCTGCATCCTCGGAGTCCTTATATTCCTACCGTTCATCTCAACTATCGCTACTTTGAGGCAGGCCCAGTTTGGTGGTTTGGGGGAGGGGCAGATTTAACTCCCTATTACCCCTTTGCTGAAGATGCTGCCCATTTTCACCGTACTTTCAAGGAAACCTGCGATCAGCACCATCCGGAATATTACCCAGTATTTAAACGCTGGTGTGATGAATATTTTTACTTGAAGCACCGCGATGAGACACGGGGCGTTGGTGGGTTATTTTTTGACTACCAACATGGTCAAGGAGAAATATACAAAGGTCCAGACCCGCAGGGAACCGCTGCTAACTATAGCAAAAACCTAGGCGCGGTAGAACCGCGAAGCTGGGAAGAATTATTTGCGTTCGTGCAAGGCTGCGGTAGAACCTTTTTACCAGCTTATATCCCGATCGCCAAAAAGCGTGCTTCGATGGACTATGGCGATCGCGAACGCAATTTCCAACTCTATCGTCGGGGACGCTATGTAGAATTTAACCTGGTTTATGACCGGGGGACAATCTTTGGCTTGCAGACCAACGGACGTACAGAGTCAATTTTGATGTCTCTTCCGCCGTTAGTTCGGTGGGAATACGGATATCAGCCGCAACCGAATACGCCTGAAGCCCAGTTATATGAAACTTTCTTAAAGCCTCAAGACTGGGCGAACTGGACACCTGAAACCTCAGATATCTGAGTTAGAATACGTTCGGTGTGTAGCCGGGTGCGGCAATTCAAATAATTAAGAGGCTTTGTAAAATAAGCTGTTTAATATTTCAGTTGATGCACCATTTATGCAAAGACAACATCACTCCTGTCTTTAAGTTAAGGAAGTCGCTGCTGCAAGGAGGTACTGGTGATCCATATCGATCAAAAGATCCACACGACACAAGATGGTACGACCGTCATTGTTTTGGCACCCACTGGACGCCTAGACATCACGACGGCTTGGCAATTCCGGCTGAAGTTGCAGGAGTGTATCTCTAAGCTCAGTCGCCACGTCGTTGTTAACTTGAGTCAGGTTAACTTTATTGATAGCTCTGGCTTGACTTCCCTGGTAGCGGGGATGCGGGATGCAGACAAAGTTAAAGGCAGTTTCCGCATTTGCAATGTGCACCCGGAAGCCAAACTGGTGTTTGAGGTGACGATGATGGATTCGGTATTTGAAATTTTTGATACCGAGGAAGAAGCTTTAGAGGGGGTTCCTCGGAGTATGGCAACTTAACCATTGGTCAGCGCTCGCGGGATCAATATCTGTTGTTCAGATTGGGAAAAGTTGACGACTACACAGGGATTTCTGTCGAAAAATCGTGACGTTTGGTAAAGCGGTAGGGGCCGAGTAAGGCTCCCCAAATCGCTTTGCCTGTGTCAGGGTTGACGCCTTTGTCGTAGCTGCGAAATTCTTCAGCCGTTGCCTCAAAACCTAGAGAAACCTGGATAGTTTTGCCTTGATAGCAAAAGCGACAACAAGTATCAGGTGGCGGTACGGCTGCAAAAACAGAGGAATCGGGTGCAGTTTGGCGTTGCTCAATGTTGAGAATGCAGCCAGGGAGAAATTCCAAATCATCTGGAGTTAAAGATTTTAACCGTTCTGGGTGGCGTCCTGCCCCTTGAAAGGCAGCAAGCTCTTTAAATCTGTAATACTGCACCTCAAGAGACTCAGGTGCGGCTTTGCTGTGCCGGAGGCGCAGAATTCGCGAACGGTAAGGTTTATCTAAGTTGACAATATTAGCTTGTTCGGCAAAGAAGGTCAGGCTGTCGGCGGTAAAGAGGGGAACAGGTCGCTGCCAAAAGTGCAGGTGAACATACCAAGCAGGCTCCGCTGCGGCTTGCTGCTGGTTGTCGAATTCCCCTGCCATATACTTTGCTAAGGTCAGGAGTTCAGGAGAAACGCTCATAGTAGTCAGTGGCGATCGCTATTGGTCGAATTAGTATTCAGCAAGGTTAAACAGGAAAGATACTAAAGATCAAGTTACCAGGGTAGCGATCGCTACTATCAACATGTAGGGTTTGGGGGAAACTATAGAACCCCATCCTCGTTACTCTCAATTGTAGATAGAGCGTGGCGCTGTGTGGTCTATAGATGATGGAATCAGCAGGAGTCTTAGTGCTGATGGCGAGCAGGTTCGGGGCAATTTTCCCCGCTCATTGTCTCACTTCCCTAGGCAAAACCTAACTCAAGCTGTGCGCCGGAGCGATCGCATTTCTTGGCAAAGGACGTGATTAGCGAGACAATGGGAAATAGTTGCCCATTTTATGTCTCCACCCGTGAATAACGTTCGCACTGTCTCGGATACCAAGCGGGATTTTTATAAATACCATACCCGTCCCATTAACTCGATCTACCAGCGAGTGGTAGAAGAATTAATGGTGGAAATGCACTTGCTTACAGTTAATGCTGATTTTCACTACGACCCCATCTATGCCTTGGGGGTTACCACATCCTTTAACCGCTTTATGCAAGGATATCGACCGGAGCGGGACAAGGACTCGATTTTTAATGCCTTATGTAAAGCGGTAGGAGATGATCCCGAACGCTATAAACAAGACGCCGAGAAAGTTCAGTCTTTAGCAAATAGCTTGACAGAACAGGAATTAATCTCTTGGCTGAGTAATCCTACCCCTAGAGATGATACGGGGAACTTGTATGAGTCTATACAGGAGATCGCCAACAATCCGCACTTTAAGTACAGCCGTCTCTTTGCCGTTGGTTTCTATACCCTACTAGAAACAGCAGACTCAGAGAGCGTCAAAGACGAAAAGGAACGGAATCAGGCGATCAAACAAGTTGCGGAAGCATTGCATTTACCCCAGGAAAAAATGCAAAAAGACTTAGAACTGTATCGCAGTAACCTAGAAAAATTTTCTCAGGCACAACTAGTTTTGCAAGAAGCCTTAAATGCTGACCGCAAAAAGCGGGAGAAGCTTGCTCAAGAAAATAATCAAGCCACACCATCAGCAGACAATTCTCAGGAATCCGGGGCTTCTAAAAATGAAGCACCCTCTTCCTAAGTGACTTTTAAAGTAGGCTCTGTAGACGCTGAATAAGTTGTTCTGCTGGGATGACGCCCTCAAACCGCTCTACAGGTCGTTGATCTTTAAAAAGCACTAGAGTTGGTAGGGCATGAATTTCATACTGACTGGCGAGGTCAGGATACTTATCTGTGTCAATTTTCACCACTTGTAAACGGTCTTTCATTTGAGCATTTACCTGCTCCAAAATCGGACTCATCATCTGGCAAGGGCCACACCAAGTTGCGTAAAAATCGACTAATACAGGCACAGTAGAGCCAGTCAGTAAATCGGGGAAACTATTGAATTGCTTTTTGGTTGCCATATCAAACGATGGGTGATTTCTTCTTACAGTTTAAGGTTGGGACTGGAGATTAAGGCTTGGGGTGTGGAGATTGGCAAGAGCGCTTAGCGATGAACCCTGATTTTAGGAGTAATGTTTGCCTAGCCAACCATCACTAACTAGTGACTCAGGGCTAATCTCAGCGGACAATAGACAACTGACAAAGAGCAAAGAGGAATTGTTGATGAACGCACTAGAAGCAGGTCAAGCACGATTAAACGACCGCGTCGCGATTGTCACGGGGGCTTCGCGAGGTATTGGTCGGGCGATCGCCATGGCATTGGCAGCTGAGGGAGCAAAGGTTGTGGTGAACTATGCCAGTTCCAGTACAGCAGCGGATGAAGTGGTAGCCGCGATTGGGGACATGGGAGGAGAAGCGATCGCCCTGCAAGCCGATGTTTCCCAAGCCGAGCAGGTCACTGCCTTGCTCAATACAGTGATGGAAAAGTACAGCCGTGTCGATGTGCTGGTGAACAATGCCGGGATTACCCGCGACACGCTGCTGCTGCGGATGAAACTGGAAGATTGGCAGGCGGTCATTGATCTGAACCTAACAGGCGTTTTTTTGTGTACCCGTGCTGTTAGTAAAGTGATGCTGAAGCAGCGCAGTGGACGGATTATCAACATTACTTCTGTTGCTGGACAAATGGGCAACCCTGGTCAGGCAAACTACAGTGCCGCCAAAGCTGGTGTGATTGGATTTACCAAGACGGTTGCCAAAGAATTAGCCAGCCGCAACGTTACCGTTAATGCGGTTGCACCCGGCTTTATTGCCACTGACATGACCAAAGATGTGAAATCAGAAGAAATTCTGAAATTTATTCCTCTGAGTCGCTTCGGTCAACCGGAAGAAGTCGCCGGGATGGTGCGTTTTTTGGCGGCTGACCCTGCGGCGGCTTACATTACTGGGCAAGTCTTCAACGTCGATGGCGGCATGGTCATGGCGTAGCGATCGCTGCTGTGCTGAGTGAGGTTAAACTCGCCCACCCAGGGAAAATCTTTGTGTAACCTAACAAAGTTTACGCCTATATAGGAGTGTCCATTTGTGGTTTCATCTTTTTAGCCTCCACATTTTGGATCGGTTTTTAATGAAATTTCGGCGAACTCGACGGCAACGCTTTAAATTCTTGCCTTGGCTGGGGCTATTCCTGCTGTGCTGCTTGCTGACGGCAACAACACCGACGTTAGCTCAAACAGCAGAATCTCCCTCTGTTGATACCTTACGAGAGGTACAAAAGCATCTTGACCAAGAGCGAGCCATATTCTCCAAAGAAAGCGATCGCCTCACAGATATCGAAAAAGCCGCCCAAGGCTATCTAAACAACCTAGGAAATCAAGTCCAAGCCACAGAGACGCAAATCCAAGACTACAACTTTCAAATTGAGCTAGCCAATAAACAGATACAGGAAATCCAGGAAGATTTAGCGATCGCCGAACAAGTATTTTCCCAAAAACAAACTGCAACCATTGCCCGCCTGCGTTTTCTGCAACGCCAACAACTATCAACCCAGGGTTGGGACATTTTGCTCAAAAGCCAAAACTTCAATGAATTCCTCAATCGACGAGAACGCTTAAAGCGAGTGTATCAAGCCGATCAGGAAATTTTGCTCAACTTAAAAGCGGCGGCGAATGACATTCAAATCCAAAAGCTGGCAATTGAACAACAAAAAAATCAAATTGCCCTCCTTAACCAACAACTCCTGGCACAAAAAGCCGAATACGAAAAACAGTTTGTTGTCCAGCAGCAGCTCATTGAACGTCTCAACTCAGACCGACTTGCTCTTGATGCCGCACACGCTCAACTCGTCAAGGATTCACAAAACATTGGCATCTTGATTCAACAAAAAGTTACAGCGGCAAACAAAGCCAGGTTGCCTGGAGGGATAATTATTCGCGGGACAGGTCAGTTAAGCTATCCCAGCGACGGCACAATTACCAGTAGCTTTGGCTGGCGGAATCATCCCGTTTTGGGCTACGGACGCTTTCATGCAGGTCTTGACTTTGGTGCCAGCTATGGCAGCACGATTCGCGCCGCAGACAGAGGAACGGTAATTTTTTCCGGTTGGTATGGGGGCTACGGTTATGCGGTGGTAATCGACCACGGTGACGCCATAGCGACGCTTTATGGTCATGCCAGTAAGCTTCATGTGAGTGAGGGACAAACTGTGGAGAAGGGGGAAGCGATCGCCGCTGTCGGCTCTACAGGACTATCGACTGGCCCCCATCTTCACTTTGAGGTGCGCCAAAATGGGGAACCTGTCGATCCACTGAGTTACCTCTGACCGCGTTGTTTCCAAAAATGCTATGATGGCAAAGACCAACAAGGGCACGTAGCTCAGGGGATAGAGCACCAGATTCCGGTTCTGGGTGTCGGGGGTTCAAATCCCTCCGTGCTCGTTAGAAATATCAAATTAGGGTTTTGGACATCCTTCCGTCGCTAGTCGTAGGTTAGCCTATTCCTGTAGGTTTAGCTCAAAACTAGAGCGGGAAAAATCTTCCGTAGCGCCGATATTCTGCCTGCGTTGCAGGTTGAGGTGGCTTTACAGGGCAAACAGCGCCTTTGTAGAGCCTCAGGCTCCGACGGAGGTAATATTCGCCTCTACTCATTCCCTTTCTCTCGGACTCCCTGAACAATGCGAGAAAGTTCATTCTTTTCGCTCACGGCAATGCGAGTGGGAGAACCGCTAATAATCCGTTCGTAGTTGCGGAAAGAATCTTTAATTTCTGGCCCAGCCTCGCTGATGGTGTACTCGCGAATGCCTTTGTCATGCCAAGAACCGCGCATCTTGAAGACATTGATTGCCCTAGACATTTCCCCGCGAATTTCTACATATTGCAACATCAAAATTGTGTCGGTAATGGTAGAAATATGAGAATCAGTAATGGAATGAGAGCCTAAAAACTGGTCTGTGGTGTTTGTAAAAAATCCTGTAATTTCCTCTTGCTTGGCATAACCCGTTACCCCAATCACAAATTGCCGAAAAGCGTTATGACTCACCCCTCGCGCTAACGCAGAAAGCGAGTCAATAGCAATGCGAGAGGGTTTGAACTCGGAAATTGCGGATTTAATAATTTGCAAATGATCTTCTAATCCCGATGATTCCGGATAAGAACAAAGCAGCTTCAACAAGCCTTTTTGTTCCATTTCTTCAAAATCAATTCCCCAAGAGTAAGCATTACGAGAAAGCTGGGCACGAGATTCTTCATAGGCGAAGAGAATGGCGCGTTCTCCTCGAGCACAGGCTTCTTGCAAAAACTTACTGACGAGGAGAGTTTTACCTGTACCTGTGGCACCTGTGGCAAGAATAATAGAGTCTTTAAAGTAGCCACCACCGCACATTTCATCTAATGTTTTTACGCCTGAAGATACGCGGATATTAGAAGAACGCTGGGTCAGTTGCATCGCGCCTAAGGGGAAGATATTAATACCTTCTTGAGTAATGGTAAAAGGATATTCTCCCTTCATATGGGTGGTGCCGCGCAGTTTCAAAATCTCGATGGTGCGGCGTCGGCGTTCCCCCTCCAAAACATTGCGGACAACAGCAACGTTGTCGGAGACAAATTCTTCTACCCCAAAACGGGCAACTTGACCGTATTCCTCAATTCTTTCGGTTGTCATCACGGTTGTCACCCCAATTTGCTTGAGGCGTGCAACTAAGCGAAAGATTTCCCGGCGGACGACTGACGCGGCCTCGTATTGTTGAAAGACAGCGGTGACAGAATCTATGGAAACCCGTTTGGCTTTATATTTCCGAATAGCGTATTGAATGCGTTCAATTAAGGCAGAAAGGTCAAAGTTTCCTACAACTTCTTGCCCTTCTGGATCGGGAGATGCATCGAGGATAAATAGCTTACCTTCGTCAATTAATTCCTGTAAGTCCCAACCAAAACTATGGGCATTTGTAATAATGTCTTGGGGAGACTCTTCAAAGGTAATAAATATGCCTGGTTCGTCAAAATAGTTAATACCGTTGTAGAGGAATTGAACGGCTATTAAGGTTTTTCCGGTACCTGATGTTCCACTTACTAAGGTTGTTCTGCCGAGCGGTAAGCCACCATGACTAATATCATCGAAGCCTTCAATCATGGTACGGATTTTTTTGATGCCTTTGAAAACCGCTTTTTCTTTGTTCTGATCAGTGGGATTAATTTGAGTCATTATTAGGCGCTAAAATACGTTATTAAGAAGTCTCGATATAACTACTGAATTGATGCAAATCCAGTTATCATAATAGCTCAAAAGTTATAATTGAAAATTAGTAAGGATTTAAGAACCTGTTTCATTTTCACGCAACTCTTCATAAAGTAAATCTAAACCGATCAAGACTTTTTCCCGATCGGAAAGGTCACCAATAATTTTATGAACTGGCGGCGGCAAAACTTTTGATAAAGTTGGAGTTGCCAATATTTTATCTTCTTCAGCGAGTTGAGGGTTTTTTAGGACATCAATAACTTTCAAGGCATAAACTCCTTGAAACTCCTGTTCAAGGATATCTTTGAGTGTTTTTAAAGCCCGTACAGAGTTGGGAGTGTTCCCAGCCACATAGAGTTTGAGAACGTAAGTTTTCTTTAGCGGACTCATACTAAATTTAAGGTTTGGATTTATTGTTTTTAATTAGCTGTTTTTGAAGTTTAGTTCGTCACTCATTGGCTGTTCTCTAGGAATTGAGCGGCGGTACATTTCACACAGGTGAGCAATTATATCAATTAATGTTAAGCGATAGTCCAGCAATATGTCTTCGCTTCTGTTTTCTAGTTGAAGCTGCTTAGAAAATTCCTCGATCAATTCCATGTGAATTTCTACAATATGAGAAACTGGAACGTCGGCAAAAAATATCCTATCGACGAAATTATCAATTTTTTGGTTTAGAGCATTATCTGGCAAGAAGTACTCAAGCAGGATTTGTCGATACTCAGCTTCTAGATGCTCTAAAAGCTGTTGCTTTTCGCTATCAGGCAGATGACGTAAGAATTGTTGGGGATTTCTCTTGTAGTACACACCTAGGTATCCTAGTCGCTCTTGCAGTTTGTCTGACAGCCGACGCTGCTGCTGTTGGATGAAATTTTGGGTTGAGAGCGATCGCTGCAAATCATCAGTATCGTCGAACTTAGGAAGGATACAGGTGGGTGCGAGATTGAGAAATTGCGCGATCGCCTGATCAATAAAAGACTTAATGTCACTCCCTTGCGTCTGATCAAGGCGCACCTCTGCTGAGTGAAATAGATGGGTTGCGGGCTTGGGAGAAGTATGAGGTTGGGCGGTGGAGAGCGTCAACAAAGAGGATTTACCAAAATCGCTGCCCGTGGTTGGAGTGAAAATTACGACAGGTAAGAGGATACCTTGCTCCTGTAGGTAGTTGAGCGTCGGTAGGAGCGAGCGATCCTCCTGCACAACTAAACAATCAAGCTGTTGCTTATATTGCTCAACAGTCTTAAAAAAATCCTTTTCCGATTCAGTGAAGTGTAACTGATAACGATCGCCATGCAAGCACTGCCTCAGAGATTGAGCCAGTGACCCAGAGTACACAAAACTACAGATGGTAAGTTGAGAAGGCAAAGTAAGAACCGACCAAGAAACAAATAAGTGGCTGGCAACATCAGATCATGTAGAAGCGATCGCTTCAGATGAAAATCAGTGTTGTAATACTTAACATGATTTCAAATCATCTCAGAAATGTAAGTAATTGTAATTGCTTTGTCCTATCCCCCCCCGATCGAGAGCAATAATTAAGCAGTAGTTTGTAAAAGTGAGCTGAAAGACCGTCTTCCAAATTGGTTAACTATTTATCAAACTTTTAATAAGGATGTGCAACTGCATTAGCGCTTCCTATCACGTATAACCCAATCGATCATGCCCACATCCACTCTCAGTCTAAAAGAATTTACTAAACCCGTTGCTTATGCCGAGCCAACAACTAGGCTAGCTGACGCGCTGGAAATTCTGCGCTCCTCTGGGTGCGACACTTTGGTTGTGGTAAGCAAGCCGCGACATCCATTGGGAGTATTAAACCTCCACAGCCTCCTGATTGATCTGCTACCCCCTCACCCTGGTCAGGCAGAGGCTATCGATGTTCAGGCTCCCTTGTCTGAACTCCAGTCGCCTCACATCGAGACTTTAGCAATTTTATCAGCCCAGCTCCCGTTGAGTCAGTTTTGGTCAGAGGTTCAGAACCGTCCCGAGCTAGCAACAAACCAGCCTTGGGGAATCATCAATCCCGACGGCAGTATTGTGGGGCTTTTAGATAGCAAGCGCTTATTGCAGTATCTAGCAAAAACCCAGCGCGATCGCTCCCCCATAGCCACCCCAGCAATTGAGGAGGGTGAATCATCCCCAATCCCGCTTCTCAATCCCCTAATGCAACTGCTGGAACAACTGCCTCTACCCCTCATGCTGCACACCAGTACAGGGCAGTTGCTAACTCGCAATCGCCTTTGGCGACAAGAAATTGGACTGATACCAGAACTAGAATGGCTCGATCGTCAGGCGGCGGAGGTTAATCTTACCCCGTTGGAATCATCGGCTAACGAGGGCTATGAAGCAGCAGAGCCTTTAGAGCCGCCTTATGGCATGAGGGACGATGCGCCTACGGCAACCGCGTCCAGACTCAGGGTGATGACATCCGTATCAAGACTCACCCCCACAAGTAGTCCGACCTACTGGGAAGCCTCAGCGGTCATATCTGACACCCAAAACCCCATCGGCAAGCGTACCTGGCAATTCGTCAAAGTACCACTATCGGATTGGGTTGCCAAACAAGCAAGCCAATTTAGCCTGCCTCTGAGTCCTAACTCTCCTTCCCTAACGCCTGACCTTTACCTGGTGATGGCAACAGACATTACAGAGCAGCAGCAGCTTGCCAAAGAATTGGCGGCAAAAAATGCCGATTTAGTCCAACTCAATCGCTTTAAAGACGAATTTTTAGCCTGCATCAGCCACGAACTCAAGACTCCCTTAACCGCAGTACTCGGTTTGTCCCAGTTGCTCAAAGAGCAAATGCTGGGCAAACTCAACGACCGTCAAGCCCGCTATGCACGTCTGATTCATGAGAGCGGGCGTCAGTTGATGGGCGTCGTCAATGACATTTTGGATTTGACTCGCATGGAGACGGGACAACTGAAGCTGACGCTGGAGCCTGTGCAGATTCGGCAAGTATGCGATCGCGCCTATACCCAGGCACTGCAACGATTGACGGAAAAAGACTCCCACTCTCAACACTCACCAATTGACACCCCCTTCACCCTGGAAGTAGAACCGGGTTTGGAGTCAATCGTGGCAGATGAATTGCGCTTGCGCCAAATACTCGTGCATTTGCTCTCCAATGCCATCAAGTTCACCGATCTGGGAGGCAAAACTGGATTAAAAGTCAGCCGTTGGCAAGGGTGGATTGCCTTTACCGTGTGGGACACAGGTCTGGGCATCCCCCCCGAAAAACAGCACCTCATCTTTCAAAAATTCCAACAGCTCGAAAATCCCTTAAACCGTCGCTTTGAGGGCACAGGCTTAGGGCTGGTGCTGGCTCAACGCTTGGCACACTTGCACGGTGGCGATGTCTCCTTTGTGTCCCAAATCGACAAGGGCAGCGAATTCACTCTGCTTTTGCCACCTTGTCCCCCCCCATTAGCGGTGACGCCTGAAGCTAATGGCGATCGCAAAAGAGCCAACCATCGCCTTAGTAGTAGCAGTAGTAACCGCTTAGTCTTAATTGTCGAGGCGGTGCCGCAGTACATCGAGCAATTGACCCAACAGCTCAAAAACTTGGGCTACTGGGTAGTCGTTGCCCGCTCCGGGACAGAAGCAATCGAAAAAGGACGCCAATTACAACCTTGCGCCATCTTGCTCAATCCCCTACTGCCCCTGCTTTCTGGCTGGGATGTCCTCACCCTCTTCAAATCTGACCCTCAAACTCGCCATATTCCCATCCTTGTCACGGCAACCCAGGCAGAAAAACAGCGGGCGCACCAAAACAAAGCCGATGGCTTCTTGAGCTTGCCTGTTCGGGAAGATGCCTTACTGCAAAGCTTGAACCGCATCACCAAGCACCAGCCTAGCTTGCATAATAGTTTGACGATTTTGTATCTCACTAACGGCGACAGCAAAACTCCTTACCTATCCCGTACCTCAACTGAGCCAGTTGCTGTTGGTGTGACGGAGGTTGGGGAGGCTGTAGCTCCGACATTACAGTACGATAACCGCCCCGACTTATACGAAGCCCTCGATCATCAGCCTTCTCCTTTGAGTTCTCATTGTCGAGTTCTCGAAGCTGACGATTTAGAGCAAGCCGAATTGTTAGCGCGGGTGTGGCATCCAGATGTGGTGGTATTGGAGAACGTGGGTCACTTCGATCCCGTGAGTTATCTAGAACAGTTGAGCCAGTATAGCGGTTTAGCCTCTCTTCCCCTGGTGACCCTGGACTATCAAACGACAGAAGCCGCCAATCACGTCACAGGTCTTGCGGTGTTTCCCTGTTTAGCCCCCAATGATCAACAAAAGACTTCTGCCTTGTTGCAGGTTATCCAAGTAGCAGCAGGTATCAGTTGGCAACCCAGTATCTTAGTCTTGGAAGCGGGAACACTGCCCGTTTCCGTCCCGACTCTGGAATGCGACCTGCTCCCAGAAAATCTAGAATTGAGCGATCGCCAACCAAGCTGCACCACGCTTGACAGTTTCCATCCGGCTAGTGAGTGGCTGCAAGCCCTGACTCACTACCTGCAAACTGCTGGTTATCGAAGTTCCTTGTCGCGCTCTTGGGCGGAAGTGTCCCATCAACTGCAAGAGCAAAATGTTGACTTGCTACTGATTGATTTAAAAGACACTCCCACCCATCCCGATTTGTTGGAGGAGCTAATTTCACTGATTCAGCTCCCTAAGCGACCGCCTATTCTTGTCCTCGATCGCCGCTTGGATGCCCAACCGTTGGTGCTTGCTAAGGCAACTCCTTCTTCACCGGAGTTAGAGCCGTTGTTGAACGCTGTCGCTACCCAAATTCTGCGAGGACATTCTCAGTCAATGGCAGAGTTGTTAGAGGTGATCAAGCAGATGTTGAATTGACGTGATGGTAATGAGCGTAACTACCGTTCATGCAGTTGTCGGCATCCATAACTTTATCTTGGTCGTGTTTTACACGGGTCAGACTCAGGTTTGGCAGTTCCGAGTCGTCTCTGCTGGTGGCGCTGTATTTGGAGAGCAAAAGATTTACTTTAGTGCCGAAGCTGCATTAAAAGCCGGACGGGAGTGGATTGAGGCGGGAAATTGAAAAGCGATCGCTCTGTTGGGTTTTCCTGAAGAAAGAGCGATCGCTTTTTCATTGACTAATATTTGGGTTGTATGTGGGCAAGTTCGACAATTGGAGTCTGTAACCAATCTTGAGAATCGAACGATTACAGCCTTGGCATGGGATGGCAACGCCAGCAGTTTGTGGGTTGGGACAGATTTGGGGTTATTTCGCCTGGTGAGTCAGGATAATGGCTGAAAGATAGTTAATGAATTCAACGTCCACAACAGTGGCTTAGGGGCAAATCGAGTGAATGCGATCACGATTAGCACGGGTGAATCTGGCGAGACTAACTTGTGGGTAGGAACGCCTTGCGGATTGAGTTGTTACAGCTATTAACGTGAGTATGGTGTAGCGCACAACAAGATAATGTGTTTTCATAGGTAAACTAGGCTTGACTCTTGAAATGAGCTAATTTAAGCATCTCCCCTTGCTAGGAAAATGCGGATTGGCGACGAGCCTTATTCTTGATATTTGAAGCCAGATTTCGGAAAATATGGAAGTTTTGTTCAGTGCTGAAGTTATAGGAAACATTGTTGGAGCAATTTTGTCGTTCTTGTTCGGCATTCTTGTTGCCTATGCATCACAAATTTTAGGAGATAGGCGTCGAAGAGTACAAATTACGTACTCTAGAAAGATAGAAATTCCATTAACATTAGCAAGAGAAGAGCTTAAAAACAAACTTAAGATTTATTATGAAAACACAGAAGTTGACACTCTTTATTTCTTCAATTTAAAAATTGCAAATACAGGAAAAATAATTGTTAAAAACCAGATTTTTAGATGTGTATTTGCAGAAGGTACAACATCTATCGATCCGACTTTTCCCAAAATATCTACTATTCCTAAACATGAGGTAGGGCCTGTAATTCCAGATCAGGACGTGAATAGAATAAATGAGTATCGTTATACAATTGAAACACTAGGAGTAGGACAAATTGTAAGCATTGATTTTCTAACAGTCGGGAATAAAACAAGTGACTTTGAAGTTATATTCAAACCCAATCAAGAAGTTAACTTTTTAGAAAAAAATGTTATTTCCGAATCTCTTACGCTTGAAAATCATCTGTTCAATGTTATTACTAGTTTGCCCTTATTTTACGTTGTTGTGCAAACTGCATCTCTCATACCTTTTATAGGGGGAGGGCTAGGGGCAATTGCAGGTTTGCCTATCATCTTAAATGCTTTACGGTCACTCCCTAGTGTAATTTCTTTTATTGTGCAAAGTATGCAACATCCAAAAAGTAAGTATAATATTAATATTGCTACAGGAACAGATATCAGTATTGGTGATAATTATCAGAAACAGAACACCTAATATCAAAGTTACAAGGCTAAAGTTCGGATGATCTAGAGCATAATAGCTCTGCCATAAAAGAGTGCTTATTATAATTATCCTAGCTTATTGTGATTGTGGAACAGGCTACACTGAATAATTAATAACAAGGGCTATAGCTGCCTCCTGGTAAACTTGTCTCAAGACCTCAGATAGAGTCACAACAGGTTCTTGGTCTGGTGGCTGCAAAGGAAGCAAGAATTGGGGAATTGATTCGCGCACATTAAACGGGTAGAGTTCAGCTTCGGGACGGAGATTAGCCCGACTGACCAGAATGCGGTAGTCTGAGCGAATTGCTTCTGCCATTGGCATAAAGTTCCCCGTCCTCAGCAGATCGATTTCAACTGGACAATCAATGACTCGGTTAACCCAGATGAGGCAGTCGCTAGGGGGACGGCTGTTCTGGGGGCAAGGCTGTGCGGCTATTTAGCCACTTCCCGTCCTGCTAGAGAGGTTCGGGTCAAGATATTCAGGAGATGGAAGCAGTTGGCTCCACCGATGAGGTAGCCATCCTGGTACAGTTTGATCCCCTCAGCGATCGCGAACACACCTATCGCATCTATATCCGTCCCCAGAGCGAACAACGAATTATCGAAAACATCCCGGAACAGAACACGGGCGATCCTCGCTCCTTACGGGATTTCATCATTTGGGGAATTGAGAATTTAAATACCGAGAAGAGGCATTACCTGCGTCATCAACCATTTAGGCACATAACCAATTAGGATGCCAATGGTGAGGGAGAAAGCCCAACCACTCAGCATGAGACCGAGTAACTCTGGCTGTTGGGGAAAAACAACGGGAAGGGATTTTCCGACTAGGAACATAGCCAGCGCCACCCATGGGGATAGCTCACCTAGCTCAAATCCCATTTTGACCGCTGCTACAGTAACAACGACCAGCGACATATAAAACAATGGCATCATCTGGACAGAGATCAGCTCAAGCATGCTAATTCACCTCAAAGTAACCGTTGATTGTAGCTAGCCGAACTGGAAGGAAATACGTCATGTTGAGGTTGAGTAATTCGGAGTTTCAGGGCTAGCTTTTTTCCTCGACCGATCATCTTCAACCTCGCCGGGATCTAGGAATCCTTGCTTCCCATTAGGATAGATGGCGACAACTTCCTGGGGTAAGACACGGATCAACTCATAACCACCAGCCACCTCTAGAGTTCGGTATTGATTGGGCTGAAGTCCGATGCGGCTTATATCTTTTGGACGCCCCAACATTAAGAAGGATGTTGGTTCTTTCTCTTGCTGACTGGTGCTGGTGATGTACTCTGATACGCCTTCTGGTGAGAGGTAAATTACCGACCGCTGGCTGTAAAAGACGACACTGGGCTTTTTGAAGCCCACCATAATTAGCTCTTCCCGTGGTTTTGCCTCCTGAACGGCGCTAAATGACAGTTGCCGTAGTGGGAGCTGACGTTGAGTATCGATCAGGAAATAAGCCGGAGTCAACATAAAGATGAAAAACGCAATAAACCCGACAAAGTTGACACTCCAAAGCCAACGCCACCACGAGCGCCTTAGCAAACAAATTGTAGCGGCGATCGCTGTTAATGACCAAATAACGCCACCACGCCAGGGCAACCCGATTTGTTGCACCTGCTCAACTAAGTTAGGTGCAGCCGGATCGGGGCCAATTAAGCGAGGCATATAGAAACTTGCCGCCGCCACCGCGAACAAAAACAGCACATTAACAATGCCACTGATTAGGAGTGCTGAGTCCTGAGTCCTGAGTCGGGGAGAAAGTATGAAGGATGAAGGATGAAGTATGAAGGGTAAGAGGTTCTTCCCCGCTCCCCCGCTCCCCCGCTCCCCCGCTCCCTTAGCTTCTCCTACGCGAGAAATTTCCTCACTCCACAGCAGGGCGACTAAAATTGCGGCGGCTGGCATTAGGGGAAGAACATAGCTAGGGAGTTTGGTGACGGCAATGGAGAAGAAGCCAAAAATGCCCCCAAACCAAAATAGGGCAAATAGACCTAGGTGAGTTGAGCGGGGAGCCGCACGCCATCGTTCGCGTTGCCAAAACCGGATGCGGGCGATCGCTAACGGCAAATAAATCGACCAAGGAGCAAAGCCAACTAGCACGACGAGAAAGTAGAAATACCAGGGAGCGGAGTGACCGTTGACAACGTTGGTAAAGCGCTCAACGTTGTGATACCCAAAAAATGACTCAATGTAAGTTTTCGGGTTTGCCAACGTGACTAGGACGTACCAGGGCAACGCGATCGCGACAAAAATTAAGCCGCCCCGTATTGGTCGCGTTTCCTTTAAAACCTCCCAGAACTTTCCCAGGTAAAGCAGGAACGCACCCACAACCAGCACAGGTAGGACAATTCCCACTGGCCCTTTAGTTAAAACCGCGAGGGCAGATAGGACGTAAAACGCCAGATACCAAACTGATGAGGGGATGGGGGTATGGGAAATGGGGCGAAGGTCTTCTCTCCCTGGCTCGTTCTGGGCATAACCGATAAAAAAGCACAACAGCGCCATGCCGATACAAGCACTTAGCAGCATATCGGAGACACCCGTATGCGCCCAAACAATCGTTTCTGGGGTGAAGGCGATGATCGCAGAACCCAGCCAAGCAGAGAGCCACAATTGACGCTGACGCGCTCTGATTTTTAGAGGTTGACGGCTGGAATCATCTGACTGAACAGCAGCCGGACGAGTAAAGCCAAAATATCGCAGCGTGTAGAACCCCAAAACCATCAGCGCGATCGCCGCGAGTGCCGAAGGGAGTCTGACAGCCC
Source organism: Kastovskya adunca (assembly GCF_059505785.1). Lineage (NCBI taxonomy): Bacteria > Bacillati > Cyanobacteriota > Cyanophyceae > Coleofasciculales > Coleofasciculaceae > Kastovskya > Kastovskya adunca. The sequence continues at coordinate 60,014 of NZ_JCACLG010000018.1, forward strand.
ATTCATTAACCCCAATCAGTTTGTAGGCGATCGCCTGAGTCCAGTAGATCAAGGCGGGTTTATCAAACCGCGTCTCCCCATTGAAGTAAGGGGTAATCCAGTCACCCGTTTCTAACATCTGACGAGAAGCTTCAGCAAACAAGGGTTCCGTCTCATCCACCAAACCGATGCTGCCCAAATTCCACAAAAAAGCCAAAGCGCTGATTAGTAGCAACCACAGAACCGAAAACCCCCAGGCGATCGCTGGTTGTTTCTCATAGGATTTCCACCAATCCATTACCGCGTACTTCACCCTAAAGTCCATGCAACTCCCGCTTTACCCATTCCGGATCAGCAAACTCAATAAAGCGCAACAATTAGTTTAATCTAGCCGTAAACGTAACAGTTACTCCTATTGAGTGAGCCGATTTCCTTGACTTGGCTAAGGTTAGCAAGTTCCAGAGCAAAGCGGCTCATCCTCCAATTCCTTGGGATCAGGATGTGGGGTGAGGGCAATCCCGTCAGAGTCAATCAGCACTGAACGAGTAAGCGCTGATAACTATCTAACGTTTGCAGCGTTGTCGCTTCGAGTTGACGACGATCAATTGGCTGAAAAAATTTGTCGAGTAGATTGAAGTCGGCAACATAATTGCCCATCTGCATTCCCACAGGTTCTAGATGCTTACCGCTGATATTTTGAGCTGGGATAGATTGCTCTTTGAGGAGGCGATCGCAAGTTTCCCTAGCAATATCGTCATCTTGAAAACGGATAACCTCCATCAGGTTAAAAGATTGGCTACGAGAGACTAACTTATGAGTTTGTTCAATAGTGGGAAAGACTTGCACACCCAGACTTGCAAAAGACTTTGCCAAAGAGCGAATGGGAATAGCGTCGTTAAGGTCTGTAATCACGGGAGCAATCAACAATGAAGCTTCATTGGCGATCCCAGGTGTACCAAAATCTATTGATCTTCCTGTCCACTGCTGAATATCCTGTTCGATTTGCCTCAATTGCAACGATAGACGTTCGATGCCAGATTGAATGACTTGATATTGAACCGGATCAACGGCGATCGCTTCCATGCAAGCTTTCACTCTATCTAAGCCATCGTTAAGGATTTCTAGCAAAATTACATATTTGCATCCTAGACTATGTCCTACCCAAACATAGTTAGAGGATTTGAGGTAAATCTCATAGTCGTAGACTTGTGAATTGCCATATCCAGTGATGTGGTTGATGATCTCTTGACGAACCCGATAATGTTCTTCAAGTAAATCAAGCGCCACAGACCAATGATGCATCGTAAAGCGAAAAGGCAGGGCAATAATCGTGTAGCCTGCATCAAATAAAGTATTGAGAAAATAGCGATAGTAGACGGTCGGAACACTCCCAAAAAAAGCGCCACCAATAAACTGAATAATTCCTTTAGGTTGGGGGTGAATAGCGACCCAACTATGAAACATGGGCTGAAATTTGAATATTCTTTTGTTAGGAGTCATTTAATAAGTTCCAGTACTTAAAGATATAGTCAAATATTGGCACTAATGAAACTTTGAAAAGTCACCCTCGTGGGTACTGTCTCCATCCATAAAATTTTGCAAACTATAAGGAGAACGAACTAAGTGACAGGAGAAAAAATTCAATGGCTATTTCCACTACTGTTTCTAGCTATGAACTGTTGGTAAAAGCTTTGGTACAACCAGAGGCAGATATTTTAGGGGCAGGTCGCACGATTATCCAGGGATATTTCTTGTCCATCAGCAACTTGAATACGAATAGTGCCGTCAGTTTGCGACTGAATTTCAGAGCACAAACGCCTGATCTTAACAGTCTTCCCGTGATAGCTTTTTGGGATATTAATGGCGTTAATGAATTCTTGAATCCAATAAGTGCGATCGCCACAAATCGAACCTATCAAGTGACAGTTGGTGCGGGAGATACAGGACTATTTATTCTGCAACCTGATGTGCGCGATCGCGGCATTGTAGAAAATGCTAATTTTGAGTTGCGGGGATATCTAACTACATCCTTAAGTGCCCCCTTTGGTTCCACTTCCTATAACCTGCTGTTGACGCCTCAGCAGCGAGGAACCTTCTTACCAAATGGCTTCCGTATTCCAGCAAATCCGCCCAGAGGTACGAATCGCCTAGACTTTGATCAATTGGCGTATACTCTCCCAACCGCAATGGGTGGCGCGCAAGTAACATTGAGCCAGATCAGATTCCCCAACTTTCCCATCGGAACTATCCAGATTCCGGAACTGCTGGAACTAGATCCGGGACTGTTGCAAATCATTCGTGAAAACCCGAATCTCCTTAACTTGAATGGCAATAATGGAGTTTCTGCGGTTGGGCGCAGTCTGGAAAATGGGGCGATCGCCGCTCAGAGTGAGAGCCTACAGCAGGTATTGAGCCTGATGAGTGAGCGCATTGAAGGCATAGAAAAACAGATATCTACTGCCTCGTCAACCCCCTCTCCTATAGCGTGACGAACGCCTGAAATTTGTTTAGGGTAAAAGTTTATATTCCTTAAAGCGCAAAAATCCTGCCTTTCTGCTTCATTTCTAGCGGAGGGGCTGCTTCTTTTTGAAGAGCGCGAGCGCACTCTTCAATCTTCTTTTTGTTGAAAGCGCGATCGCGATCATCCCTCACGCCTTAGAATCAAAGTCGTCTAGCCCTCGATAGGGATTTTTTGTGAAAACCGACTCCCTGTTCTATCGACTTTTTCAAAGTGCGCCTACCATCTTCTTTGAGCTAATTGGGCAATCTCAAAATCAAGCCCAAGGCTATGTCTTTCGCTCCGTGGAACTCAAGCAAACCGCCTTCCGGATTGATGGCGTCTTCCTACCACCTCAAGATGCTCCCAATCCCATCATTTATTTTGTCGAAGTTCAATTTCAAAAAGATGAGCAACTCTATCGTCGATTATTTGCTGAGGCATTTCTGTTTTTGCAACAAAATCCTCAGATAGTCGATTGGCAAGCCGTTGCCATTTACCCAACGCGAAGTCAAGAGCCTACTGATACCCAACCCTATCGCGCCCTACTCAATAGCCCTCAGGTACAACGCATCTATCTCGATGAACTAGGAGACATTCAGGAATTATCGGTGGAGGTTGGACTAGTACGGTTAATCGTCGAACCACAAGAGCAGACAGTGGTACAAGCCCAGCAGTTGCTTGCACGAGTACAGCAAACAAAGCCAACCCATCTGTCTCAAGAAGCCATAATAGAGCTAATTGAAACCATTGTGGTTTATAAGTTTCCGCAATTGAGTCGGCAGGAGATTGCAGCAATGTTTGGCTTGAGTGAATTAAAGCAGACGCGGGTTTACCAAGAAGCACTGGAGGAGGGGAAGCAAGAGGGGAAGCAAGAGGGGAGGAAACAAGAGGGCGTTGCACTGGTTCTCCGTCAGCTCAATCGTCGAGTGGGGGCGGTAGCGCCAGAACTGCAAGCCCAAATTGAAGCCTTATCCTTGGCTCAAGTGGAAGCCTTAGCAGAGGCGCTGTTAGATTTTTCTGGAGTGGAAGACTTGGTGAGTTGGTTAGATACTTTTTCCCAAGATTAAGGCATCGAGCAACCAAAAAGCGTACACACTAAGTTGTATTGGGGCAGGACACAATGTGCCTTCCCAGATGAAAAGTTATGGCGAAGGTCTAATCTCACTTCCCCAATCTACTGCTGCAAAATAAGCCGCCATTGCCCTGTTTGTTGTTCCCAAACTGGCTCTGGTGTTTCGCCCACAACATAAGGGCCCCAGTAACGGCGGGAGCCATCTTGGGCAAAGGCAACGAGAACATCCCCCGGCTTGAGCTGCAAGTCCTCTTGGGGAAGTGAGAGAATTAACCCTTGGAGGCTACCTTCTCCGGGAGCAAAATCCCAGTGGGCAGGCTCGTTGTAGTTGGATTCTGAGCCTCGCGCTAGCAAAGCTATCCGCACGGGATGTTCTGTGGGATTTCCTGCCCGGAACGCGCCTTGACGTGCTTCCTTGTTGGAGGGTTGCGGTTGCGGGCTGCTTGTGGGGGAAGGAGAAGGGAGAGTAGCCGACAGTTCGTCTGCTTTTTCCAACAGCGGTGAACCTGTTGTTTGGGCCTTGGGAACAGATACTGTCTTCGAGTTACCCGGTTCCACCCAAACTCTCACCTGAAAACTTGCCAGGAACAACACTACTAATCCCACCAATAATGCGAAAATTGCTACAGGATAAGCTGTAGATTTAGTAAATTTTTTCATAATTTTTAACGTCCAGAGTCTGCACCACTGCCTCTAAATAAGTGGGCGAGAATAAATCAAACTTTGTGTTGTCCTGTAAAATTCATTAAATTGCTTCGTAGTCAGGGCTGGAGCGCTATTTTGAGGGCTAGAGCCATCACTACAAACCTCTAATTATTTACATGTCCTACTTAATAACTATATTTACGTTTTAGAACTCGCATTGCGAGGGTTAATAGGGTTGATTTACCAGTAGTTTGTCTAACATTAGAAGTAAAGAGCAGGGATTATGCAAAATACTCGCCTAAATAATCTTTTTGATACGATCGCAGATCGCTTAGGACGCACCTTTCGCAATCCCTGGCGGCGGGTTTCACTCGTTTTGGTGTGTCTGCTGTTTGGGGTTTTTCTCGGAACCGCAATTCCTACAACCGCCGGACAGACATCCAACTGGGACGTGCTTACCGCTGGAGTGTTGATTATCTTTACGGAAACCGTGAGTCGATTCACCTACAGCAGGCGGCGTGGGGAATCTGCTAAAGGTTCTCCTCAGCGATCGCTACTAGCTGACATGGTGAATTCTCTAAAGATTGGGTTAACTTACAGTATGTTTCTCGAAGCTTTCAAGCTCGGTTCGTAAGGAATAAAATAGTTTTTAGTTAGGGGCTTTTAGTAACTGAAAATCAATCAAAAAATTTTTATTGTTTTTACATAGGGCGTTTGAGCGTTTTTTGCTCCTAGTAGCTAACACCAAATAACTCAGAAATCCTCTTAGCTTCTAGTCTAGCCCTTATGTTGCAACCGCAAGAATCGCGCCTTTCTATTCTCAATCGCTGGATGGCAGGAGGGACTCCAACCCCGGAGGACTGGGAACAGCTAGCCGCAGCGATACTGGCAGATGGGCAACGGGCAAAGGCATTGGCGATCGCGCCGGAGAATGTGTTGGAAGTCGTGCGATCGCGATCGCGTTTATTTCAGTCTACCTACTCTGATGTCCTGCAATACCAGCAACAGGAGCTGCACCAGCAAGATGATAGCGTACTAGAAACGCTGTGGGAGTTGTGGCTCCCCCTCGCCCAGCAGCTCGCCGCCTCCCAAGAGCAACTTGGACGACCCTTGATTCAGGGAGTTTTGGGAGGACAGGGAACAGGTAAAACAACACTAGCTGCAGTTTTGCGCTTGATTTTGGCAAAATTGGGCAAATCTACCCTTTGCCTATCCTTGGATGACCTATATAAAACCTACCGCGATCGCCAACGCCTGCAAGCCCAAGACCCCCGCTTACTCTGGCGAGGGCCACCGGGAACCCATGATGTCCCGATTGGCTTACAGATTCTCGACCAATTGCGACAGCCGCAGCAACAAGCTATTTTTGTCCCTCGCTTTGATAAATCTGCCTACAACGGAATTGGAGATAGAACCGAGCCAGAACGGGTAGAAAACGTTGATATTGTCCTGTTTGAAGGCTGGTTTGTCGGCGTCCGACCTGTTGACCCCGCTGTATTTGATGGCTCTACTCCTCCCCCGATTCAAACTCCTGCTGACCGAGAATTTGCGCGGGATATGAATGCCCAACTGCAAGCCTACTTACCCCTGTGGGAGCGCTTAGACCGATTAATGGTACTTTTCCCCGTAGACTATCACCTCTCTCAGCAATGGCGGCGTCAGGCAGAGCAGCAAATGATCGCCGCCGGAAAATCTGGGATGACAGATGCTGAGATCGATCGGTTTGTGGAATATTTCTGGAAGTCCCTCCATCCAGAGTTATTTATCACACCGCTGACGACCAATCCTCAGCTAAGTGATTTGGTAATTGAAATTAATGCCGATCATCGTGCGGGTGCAGTTTATAAACCAGAGTCTCAAGCTAGGAAGGATTAAATTAGGAGTAAAAGCGGGGGAGGAGGGAAAAATCAACTAAGTGATTTGTGATGTCAAAAAGTTCAAACACTAGCATCTCACAGTACTTTTTGCTTTTGGTAGCCCGTTACAAATTTATTCTGAGTTTTTGATGAGGAGATGAGGCGTGGTTGAGAGAAAGGATAATTTTTGCAGCTCTAAAGGTAAGCGGCGCTTACGTAAACAAGCAAAAGTCTATGGGCGTGATAGTGAAGAACGTTTTCGCTCTATCATTCAGGCGGCTGGAAGTGTGATTATTCTTTTAGACCTAGAACACCACATTTTGGAGTGGAATCTAGCAGCAGAACGCCTCTATGGTTGGTCGAGACAAGAGGTTTTAGGGCAAGACTATTTTGAAATGTTTCTCCCTGCTGATGTTCAAGAGCTGGTTGCAGCAGACCACCAAAAGGTATTGGCAGGAACGCCAACAAGAAACTTTGAAAATTTTGTATTCGCTCGCGATCGCAGCCAAAAATACGTGCAGTGGAATGCCGATCGCCTATTAGACGCCAATAATCAACCTGTTGGAGTTGTTGTTTGTGGGCAAGATATTACACTTCGCAAACAAGCAGAAGAAGAACTAAGCTTACACAATCAGGAGCTATTGGCATCAAAACAGAGCTTGGAGGTGCAAAATGAGCAACACACCGCCCAATTACAATGTTTATTTAATCTACTGCCTGACTATATTTTTGTCGTTGAGCGTCAGACGATGGCTATTCCGTTTTGTAATGACATCTTTGCTCAGGGAATTGGTTTTGAAAATCGGCAGCAGGTGGAGGGAAAAACAGTTTTTGAGTGTTTTTTAGCGGCGGATGCGGAATATTTTGCCAAGCAAAATGAGCAAGTGTTCAGCTCCAAAGAAACCCTACATGTACAAGAAACGCTGGTGTTACAGAATCAGACCTATCACTTTGATACGTTTAAGATCCCGGTTAAAAATCAACAGGGCGAGGTTTTGTCACTCTTGGCGACTTCCCGTGATATCACCGAGCTGATTGAAACCAAGCAGGCATTATCCGAACGTACCGCACAGCTAGAAACGGTGAACCGAGAACTCGACTCGTTTTCCTATTCCGTTTCTCACGATCTTCGCGCTCCTCTGCGACATATCAGCGGCTTTGTCGGTGCTCTTCGGCAACGATTGGAGGCAGCAGGCACCCTTGATGATAAGACAAAGCACTACCTGGATGTCATCCACAAGAGCAGTCATAAAATGGGCGAATTGATCGATGGATTGCTAACCTTATCCCGACTAGGACGCAAAGAGTTGGCATGTAATTCCGTCGATTTGGCTCAACTGGTGGCAACGGCAATCCGGTTAGTCAATACGACGACCCCTAGGGAGAGAAAAGCAAGTCAAATCGAGTTTCAAGTAGGGGAGTTACCACTCCTGATGGGAGATGAAGCCCTGTTACAGCAAGTCTTTAGTAATTTGATTCACAATGCGGTGAAGTTTAGCCGCGATCGCCACCTAGCTAAAATTGAGATCGGTTCTCTCGCCGATGGCACAATTTTTGTGCGGGATAACGGGGTGGGTTTTCCCATGGAATATGCCGATCAGCTCTTTGGCGCGTTCCAGCGATTGCACTCACAAAAAGACTTTGAAGGCAGTGGAATTGGACTAGCAATCGTCCAGCGCATTGTACATCGGCATGGCGGTACAATCTGGGCGGATGCTAAGCCAGACCAGGGGGCAAGCTTTTACTTTAAACTGGGGCAAATGTTAAATGATACTCAGGATTAATCAACTACCCCAATGCGGAGAAGGTTAATCTTGGTTATGTTGGTAGCTATAGCAACGGTCAGACGAGTTAGGTTTATATGAATTTCCTAGAGATGTTCCGCCGGAATGTCTCTACCAGAGATGAATTATCCTTAGCGATGCGCCCACTGCTATATCTTTAAGACTTCATCTCGATAGACAATGGCACAACCGTCAACTCTGCATTTGTTGATTGTAGAGGATGTTTTAGAAGACGTAGAGCTGATTTTACTTGCCCTAGAAAGCGCAACCATGGAGTTTACCTATGATACCGCTGACACGGGTAATGTCTGCCAGCAGTTATTGCAAACCCAAGTTTATGATGCTGTCTTGTCGGATTATCGCCTGCCGGAGTTGAACGGCTTCCGGGCGTTGAGCTTGTTACAGCAATCCCAGCAAGAAATTCCGTTTATTTTGGTGACGGGAACCTTAGGGGAAGAGGCGGCGGTAGAGTGTATTAAGTCAGGGATGACGGATTATGTACTCAAAGACCGTTTGTTTCGTCTGCCCACAGTTTTAGAACGCGCCCTTCAGGAAGTTGAACTCCGTCGCCAGCAGCAAGCGGCGACGATCCGCATCCAGCAACAAGCGCAGCGGGAAACTATTATCAATCGCATTGTGCAGGCGATGCGCGAAACGTTAGTTTTAGATGAAGTACTGCAAACGACAGTGGATCAGTTGCATCAGGTGCTTCAGGTGAGTCGCTGTCTTATTTTTCAGCCTGACCCCAGTCACCAAATGCGGGCGAAATATGTGAGTGAAGCAACCGTGAAAGGGGAGAGTTTGCTGGGCGTTTATTGCGATTTTTATCGCTACTACCATGAGCTGCTTTCTGAAGGTCAGCAAGTAGTTTTCTCAAAAATTGATCGCAGTTGTGCCCCAGAAATTCAGCAATCGGCGAAGGAGTGTAATATCGGGGCAAGCTTAATTATGCCGTTGCTGTATCAGCAAGTGTATCTGGGGGGCATTAGCTTACATCAATGCGATCGCCCCCGTCAGTGGACAGATGATGAAATTGCTTTGGTCAAAGCGATCGCCGATCAGTGTGCGATCGCTATTCATCAAGTTGAGCTTTATCAACAAGCCCAAAACGAAATCACAGAACGCAAACGCGTAGAGTCCGCCCTCCGCAAAAGTGAGCAACGCTTTCGCGCCCTGATCGAAAACGCCAGCGACATGATCATCATTTTGGATGCCCACTACATCCTGCGTTATGTCAGCCCCTCCGCCAAGCGCATCCTCGGCTATGGTCTGAAAGAGGCGATCGGCAAGAGTGTATTTGACTTCATTCATCCAGACGATGTCCCCTTAGTAACGCAACTCCTAAACCAGGTCATTGCCAATCCAGGAGTCAGCCAGCCCTCCGTAGAGTATCGCGTTCGCCATCAAAATGATTCTTGGTGTATCGCTGAAGCTGTGGCTACAAACCTGCTTGATCACTCAGCCGTAGAAGGGATTGTCGTGAATTGCCATGACATTACCGAGCGCAAAATTGCCGAGGATCAACTGCGCTACGATGCCTTTCACAATCCCCTGACGGGATTGCCCAATCGGGAATTGTTTATGGATCGCTTAGAGCAAGCGATTAAGCGCAGCCAACGCCAGGATAATTGCAAATTTGCGGTTCTCTTCCTCGACTTAGACCGCTTTAAAGTCGTTAATGACAGTCTCGGTCATCTGGTAGGCGATCGCCTCCTCGTCGTTGTGGCACGTCGCTTGGAGCAATGTCTGCGTAGTGTCGATACCGCTGCCCGTTTAGGAGGTGACGAATTTGTCATCTTGCTGGAGGATATCGCTGATATCGATGACGCCACTCAAGTTGCCAACCGTATCCACCAAGAACTTATCCAACCGATCGTTTTAGACGAGCAAGAAATTTTTATCACCGCCAGCATCGGCATTGCCTTGAGTGCGGAAATTTACGACCAACCCGATCACCTTTTACGAGATGCCGACGCGGCAATGTACTGCGCCAAGGCACGGGGAAAAGCTTGTTATGTAGTATTTGATACATCCATGCATCTTCAGGCACGGCAGCGGTTGCAAGTCGAAAATGACCTGCGACGCGCCGTTGAGCGTCAGGAATTGGTGGCGCATTATCAACCCATTGTCTCGCTGCAAACTAATCAGATTTGTGGCTTCGAGGCGTTGGTTCGTTGGCAACATCCCTCGCGGGGGTTAGTTTTTCCAGGTGACTTTATCTTGATTGCCGAAGAAACAGGGCTAATTGTTGCCATCGATCAGTGGTTACTGCACCAAGCTTGCCAGCAGCTACATTTTTGGCAGCAGCGCTTTGCTACAAACCCCCCCTTAACCATGGGGGTCAATCTCTCCGGTAAGCAGTTTTCCCAACCCGATTTGATTCAAAAAATTGACCAAGTGTTACAAGATACGGGTATTGATGGACGTTGCCTAAATTTAGAAATTACCGAAAGCGCCCTGATTGAAAATGCCGAACTCGCCGCCGTGATGCTCAAAGAGTTGAAAGAACGCCAGATTCAGATATACATTGACGACTTTGGCACTGGCTATTCCTCCTTAAGCTATCTGCATCACTTTCCCATCGATACCTTGAAGATTGACCGCTCTTTTGTCAGCCGCTTGGGGGTGGAGGGAGAAAAGGATGAAATTGTGCGAGCGATCATAAATCTCGGCTTGAATCTCCGGTTAAATATCGTTGCCGAAGGTGTAGAAACTGCCGAACAAATGCAGCAGTTAAAGGCATTTGGCTGTCACTACGGACAAGGCTACTGGTTCTCTCGCCCTGTAGATGATCAAACAATCACGAGTTTGATGAGCAAGCAAATTGGGATTAGCTAATACCTAACACTCAAAGGTTCTAATTATGATTGCCTCCCCCCAACAGTCCCACCTCACGCCTGAAGAATACCTCCAGATGGAGGAACAAAGCCCACTCAAACACGAATACATTGATGGGCAAATCTACGCAATGGCAGGAGCAAGCGACCCCCACGTCACTATTGCCGGAAACCTTTTTGCCCTCCTCCGCAGCCATGTCCGAGGCTCTGGTTGCCGTGTCTATATCTCCGATATGAAAGCCCGAATCGAATCATGCAATCGATTCTACTACCCCGATGTCATGGTGACTTGCGACCCACGCGACCAAGAGACACCTACCTATAAGCGATTTCCTACTCTGATTGTCGAAGTTTTATCAGACTCCACGGAAGCCTTCGACCGAGGCGATAAATTTATCGATTACCAAGAACTAGAGAGTTTACGCGAATACGTCCTGATTAACACTAAGCGGCAGCGAGTCGAGTGCTTTTGCCGCAATGATGAAGGGCAATGGATCTTGCAGTTCTACACCCCAGCTCAGACATCATTTCGCCTCCGCAGTATTGACTTTGAAGGAACCCTAGAAGCGCTTTATGAGGACGTGATGTTTGATTGAATATCAAGTTACCAATCGGGAGCGGGGGAGCAGGGGTGCAGGGGAGCGGGGGTGCAGGGGAGCGGGGGTGCAGGGGAGCGGGGGTGC
>NZ_JCACLG010000019.1:0-70219 GCF_059505785.1 Kastovskya adunca
CCCTCCTATTCCTCCCACGGCTAAAAGCCGATGGGTTTCCCGGAGTTTTTTATGAGTTTCATTTCAAGGGATAGCGATGAGATATAGCAAAGTCCTGAGTAATGAAGTGCTGAGTCGGTGAGTTCAAGATTCAACTAGCACGCTTCCTTGAGGAATCAGGAGTGTCCGCGCCCTATAAGGCGAGGTGCTATATGTGCATCTTCACGGCATCAGTTAGTCAGCCACGCATCAAATTGAATATTATGAGAACATCGCATCCTCACAATATTCCGCTCCGTCCCTACCGTATAGACGGATGGGGTATTCCGCGATCGCGATCAATAAGCCGACTGAAGAAGGATTTTCTCTACTATGCAAGCTCTTAAGCGCGTCCTGGTCAGTTTACAGGCTTACCGCTTCATTGTTTTGGGTGCTTTTGCGAGCTTGCTGCTGCTGACGGCGGCGAATGCGGTGACACCGCAACTCTTTCGTTGGGGTATCGACCAAGGAATTGCCCAGCAAGACCTGCAAGTCGTTTTCTACAGTGCCGTTTTGATGGTGGTGGTTGCCATTGGACGGGGTTTATTCAATTTTGGGCAGAGTTTTTGGTCAGAACAAGCTTCCCAGGAAGTGGCGTATGACTTGCGAAACAAAATATTTAATAAAATCCAAAACCTGAGTTTTAGCTACCACGATCAAGCACAAACCTCTCAACTGCTGACTCGCATCACGAGCGATGTCGAACAAATTCGCTCATTTGTGGGTACGAGCTTGATTCAGGTGGTGGGTTCTGTCGTGACATTAGTCAGCGTCGCCATAATCTTGCTGATTATGAACTGGCAATTGGCACTGATTACCTTAGTGTTAGTGCCGATTGCGGCATTACTGTTAGCGAATTTTCTTGTAAAAAATCAAGCGCTTTTTGGGCAAGTCCAAGAACAACTTGGCGACCTCAATGCCGTTTTGCAAGAGAATTTGTTCGGCGTGCGGGTGGTGAAGGCGTTTGTCCGCGAACCTGTGGAAAGGTCTCGCTACACCAAGCTCAATGATGAGTTGATGGCGGTGAACATGCAGACGATTAGTGCTATCCGCAACACCTTCCCGCTAATCTTTTTAATCAGTAACTTAATTACGGTGGTGGTCATCGGCTATGGCGGCGCACAGGTGATTGGGGGAACATTCACGATTGGCGAGTTGGTGGCATTTAACTCCTACCTGCTATTTATCCTCCAGCCGATCTTACTGATTGGCTTTGCTGCTCCGGTGATTGCTCAAGCGGCGGCTTCGGCAGAACGAGTGTATGAGGTGGTGGATGCACAGATAGAAATTCGCGATCGCCCTGATGCTGTACCCTTTGAGAAATGCGGCGGTCGGATCGCCTTTGAAAATGTCCATTTCCGCTATCCCGGCGCGTCTACAGAAGCGCTAAAAGGGATTTCCTTTGAGACAAAGCCAAAAGAATTGATCGCCATTCTGGGGATGACAGGTTCTGGGAAAAGTACGATTATTAACTTGCTCCCCCGCTTCTACGATGTGACTGAGGGAGCGATTCGCATCGATGGGCGAGATGTGCGGGATGTTCAACTGGAAAGTTTGCGATCGCGTATTGGCATCGTCTTCCAGGAAACCACCCTCTTTTCTGGCACTCTGCGCGATAACATCGCCTACGCGGTACCGGATGCGCCCATTGAACAAGTGATCGAAGTCGCCAAAACTGCCCAAATTCACGACTTCATCAGCAGTTTACCCGATGGCTATAACACGATAGTTGGGGAACGGGGAGTTGGTTTATCCGGGGGACAAAAGCAACGGATCGCGATCGCGCGGACTCTCCTCACGGACTACAAAATTCTGATTCTCGATGACAGCACCTCCGCCGTTGATGCCAAAACCGCTGCCGAGATTCAAGATGCTCTTGATCACCTCATGCAACAGCATACCTGCACCTCCTTTGTCATTGCCCAACGGATTACGACAGTCCGCAATGCTGACCGCATTTTACTAATAGACAAAGGACAATTAGTCGCCCAAGGCACCCATGAGGAACTGATGCGAAGGAGTCCTCTCTACGGCTCAATTCTAGAGTCACAAGTTAAAAAACATAGTCTTGTCTGAGTAGGAATACCTTAAATCCCAATACCTAAACTTATGAATTCCACTACTCTCAAACGTTTCTCTCTTGGAGAATACAATCGTTTAGGAGAATTAGGTTTCTTTAGTGAAGACGATCGCGTTGAGTTAATCCACGGACAAATCATTCAAATGGCAGCCAAGGGAACTGCTCATGAGGTTTGTTTAACGCGATTACTGCGGGAGTTGCCAAAACAGATAGGCGATCGCGCTACTTTACGTTGCCAGTCTCCCATTGTTTTACCCCCAGACAGCGAACCCGAACCAGATTTTACAATTGTCCAAAATCGCGCTGATGATTATCTCAATTCTCACCCTAGCCCCGAAGATGTCCTGCTGATCATTGAAATTTCAGCTTCTTCTGTGAGTTATGACCAAGAAGAAAAATTATCCCTTTATGCTGAAGCAGGGATTACTAATTATTGGATTTTTAACTTACTAGAAAATCACTTAGAAGTGAACAGCGAACCTTATCAAGGTTTACTGGGGAAATTTGGTTATAGTGTCAAACGGATTATTCTTCCTAATCAAGCGATCGCCATACCCTTTTCCCCTGATTCATCCCTCAACCTGTCTAGAATTTTTCCGATAATTACCGCAGATTCGTGAAGGTGAGATCGCCTCTTTGAGTCACGCTAGAGGGAGGTGTGTTTTCCTGCCAAAGGGGTGATGATGCTAAAAGTCGTTTGCCCAAAACTGCTATGCAACTGGAATTTGATCGAGGCGTCGGCGAAAGTATAGGCGCAAGCGATCGCCAAACTACACGCTTGTGCTTCAGTTCAAACCGTAATTGTAAGGAGCAAAGATGAGAGGTTCTAGCCCCATTGTTGCACCCGAGCAAAAAGCCAGCAGGCAACTCTCAACCCTGCAACGCTTTTTGCAGTATCTGAAACCCTATAAAAAAGAAGTCTTTATCGCCTTAACTTTAGTGGCGATCGGTGCAGCGTCGCAAGCACTAGGGCCGTTCTTAATCGGCTGGTCAATTGACAATCTAATCGTTCCTGGCAACTTACAGGGATTGATAATGATTCTAGTTGTGCTGGTAGCGGTCTACATTGGGGGAATCTTGGCAATCCGCGCCCAGATTTACCGGGTGGGTTGGATTGTGCAAAATATGCTTGCAAAACTGCGCCAAGACATTTTCCTCAAAGTCCAAAGCCTGCCAATTAGCTACTTTGACCGCAGCGAAGCCGGGGACTTGATGAGCCGACTGCTCAACGACGTGAGCGTCATCGATCAGACCTTTGGCAGAACGATCGCGCAAATGTTGGGCAACTTCTTCAGCTTGCTGGGTATTATCATCGCCATGCTTGCCATTAACCTGCGACTGGGTATATTGAGCAACTTGGTTGTGCCGTTAATGATTGTCACTACCAGCTTATTTGCTCGTTGGGCAAGGCAGCGATTTCGCCTCACCCGGCAAACCATTGGCAATCTATCGACCAAGATAGAAGAAGGCATCAGCAGCGTTCGAGAAGCACAAGCCTTTAATCGGGTATCACTAAATATTGCTGAGTTCGACGCGCTGAATGCGGCTAACCGCGACGCCAATGTCAACGCGGTGGCAATTACGGCAGCCTTTTTACCCTCAATTGATTTTCTCAACACCCTAGCAACTGGGGGCGTACTCGCTTATGGCGGCTACCTTGCCGTAACTGGCGCAGCAACGGTGGGAACAGTGACCGCCTTTTTACTCTACGTCCAGCAGTTTTTCCGACCGATCCAAATCCTCAGCCAGTTCTATACCCAGGCGCAATCAGCTTTGGCAGCGGTAGAGCGCATTTTCTGGCTCTTAGATGAACCGTCTCAACTCAACGATGCGCCCGATGCGGTGGAAATGCCTGCAATTGAGGGCGATGTACGGTTTGAGAACGTCAAATTTGGCTACAACCCGAACCAACTTGTTCTCAAAGGAGTGAATATCCACGCCAAGCCAGGGCAGATGATTGCTTTAGTCGGGCCAACGGGGGCAGGTAAAAGTACCATCATTAACTTAATTTTGCGCTTCTACGATGTCTCTGGAGGGGCGGTGAAGATTGATGGTGTTGATGTTCGCCGCGTGACTCAGGCGAGTCTGCGTCGTCAAATTGGCATTGTCCTGCAAGACAATATCTTATTTGGCGGTACCGTTGCGGAAAATATTGCCTTTGGTCGTCCGCAAGCAACCCAAGCCGAGATTGAAGCCGCTGCCCAAGTTGCCAATCTCCATGAGTTCATCACGTCTCTACCCCAAGGTTACTGCACCCTTTTAGGCGAACGTGGGGCAAGTCTTAGTCAGGGACAGCGACAGCTAATCAGCATTGCCCGTGCGGTTTTGGTGAATCCTCGCATCTTAATTTTGGACGAAGCGACGAGTAGCATTGACACGCGGACAGAGGCACTAGTTCAGGCAGCGATCGCGCGTTTACTTTCCGGTCGTACCAGCTTTGTCATCGCCCACCGCCTCAGCACCGTTACTCAAGCCGACCAAGTATTAGTCGTTCAAGAAGGTCAAATTGTCGAGCAAGGCACCCACACTGAATTGATGGCTCAACAGGGAGTATACGCCAATCTCTATTCACTACAACTGGGTGCCGCTACCCCGGTGGGATAAAAGACAGAGTCCTGAGTCGGTGAGTCCTGAGTCGGGGAGAAAGTATGAAGGATGAAGTATGAAGTATGAAACATGAAGGATGAAGTATGAAGGGTGAAGGGTGAAGGATGAATAGGGTTGGTTATTTTCTCCGCTGCTCCGCTGCTCCGCTGCTCCCCTGCTCCGCTGCTCCCCTGCTCCGCTGCTCCCCTGCTCCCCCGCTCCCCATCACCCCCGCTTCCTAATGTGCCAAGATTGAAATTTAAATCCTTAGGTGTGTCCCTCCATACTTCATCCTTCATGTTTCATACTTCATCCTTCACCCTTCATACTTCAACTGGGGATTCATGTTAGGCAAGTTACTCGACGGGCGTTATCAGGTTGTCCAAGTTTTGGGGGCTGGTGGATTTGGACAAACCTACCTAGCTCAAGACACTCGACGCCCTGGAAATCCAGTCTGCGTTGTTAAACACCTTAAGCCTGCTAGTCGCGATGCCAACTTCTTGCAAACGGCGAGACGTTTGTTTACTAGTGAGGCAGAAACCCTGGAAAAATTGGGGCATCATGACCAAATTCCCCGGTTGCTGGCTTATTTTGAGGAAGAACGGGAGTTTTACCTCGTACAGGATTACATTGACGGGCATCCCCTCAGCGTTGAATTGCCTCCTGGCAAGCGTTGGGCGGAAAACCAAGTCATTGAGCTACTGCAAAGCATTTTACCTATCCTGGAATTTGTTCACAGCCAGGGTGTCATTCACCGCGACATCAAACCCGACAATCTGATTAGACGCACTAGCGATCGCCAATTAGTCTTAGTTGACTTCGGTGCTGTTAAGCAAGTCCGGACTCCCAACATGGCGGCGGCGGCGCAAGCACAACTCAGTGCAGCTACTGTTGCTATTGGCACCCCTGGCTATATGCCAACCGAGCAAGCTCAAGGTAGACCCCGCCCTAACAGCGATCTCTACTCCTTAGGTGTCATTGCCATTCAAGCGCTCACAGGGTTGATGCCGAGTCAGTTACCGGATGACCGCCACACAGGTGAAATCCTTTGGCAGCACCTTACCAAAGTCAGTCCAGGATTAGCAGCCGTGCTAACTCGAATGGTGTGCTACCACTTCAAAGACCGCTATCAAACAGCAGCCGAAGCGCTGCAAGCCCTGCAACAGCTCAATGCTCCTTTCCCCGCGACGCAGCACCCGAATTCCCCTGAGTATCCAGGAGTGGGGTACACTAACCCGTCTGAACGCTTCCCCACACAAGCCCCACCCTCCAACTCCTACCCACCCGCGAATTCTTCTGGACAGTACACTATCCCGGCGGCATCTCCTCCCCCGCCAATAGCCCCCGCCAACTTATCACCGACTTCTCCTCAAAGCAGGCTGCCGTTTATTGTTTTTACGAGTATTGCGGCGGTTACCGTTGCCGTCATTACAATGGCTTACGCGATTCAACAGCGCCGGATCGATCAGAATTTAGCTGGCAATCCTAATAACAATTCCGGGGTAGTCACCTCAGAGGAAAGTTGCACGGTGGTCATTCCCTCACTCAATGTCCGCTCTGAACCGGGAACAAGCAATAACAATGTAATTGGCAGGGTTAGCAAAGGAACGACTCTCGCCTTAACTGGCAATCAGCAAAATGGTTGGGTAGAGATTAGTTCACCCCAAAGTGGTTGGGTGTTTAACGATAGTCAATATGTTGACTGTCCTGATTCGGTGCAAGCGGTACAACCATCCCCGCCTAAGCCCACCCCAGCTCAACCAAAGCCTGTTGATAATGGAGCGCGTACTTTAGCTACTGCTGCGGAGAAGTATCAGTCAGGAGACTTAAATGCAGCGTTGGCTGAGGCTCGATCGATTCCCTCTAGAAGTTCTGCTTACAGAGATGCTCAAGGAGCGATCGCCCGTTGGCAGAAAGAATGGTCGTTTGCAGAAACGAAATTTAGCGAATTGGAACAAGCTCTCAATCAAGGACGCTGGGATGATGTGATCGCCTATGAAACAGATACGGAGTTCCCAGAGCAACGCTACTGGCGCGGGCGGTTGAATGAGTTAATTGCGATCGCCAAGCAGCGAAAAGCAGAAGCTGAGGAGCCGGAGGAGCCAACGCCCACACCTACTTCTACAGAATCCCCATCCCCATCCCCATCACCCTCTGCTTCTCCTTCACCCATTGAAGAAGTTCCTGCTACGACAGAATCGCCACCTGCTACCTAGTACGGAGTTGCGTTCACTAGGGTAGTAGATTTAGGGTGGAGTATGAAGTAGCAGTATCTAATTAAACCTAGGACAGAACAGCGACAGCGATCGCAAAAACTAGCAACTTGTTTACAGGAACTGGGAGCCGCTGCGGGTGAGCGTTGATAAGCATCCGGTCAACATTTCCCAGTAACGTCAAAACCAGCAAGTTTTGTGTCCCGATTAGGCTATTTTTGCAACTTTTTATCTCAGCGTGTCACGCTAGTATTTAATCCTGACTTTTGCTCTCAGTAACATGTCGGAATCTTCTCGCAACTATTACGAAATTCTCGAAGTTTCCACAGACGCCACGATTGAAGAAATCAAGCATGCGTATCGGCGTCTTGCTCGCCAGTACCACCCTGACTTAAATCCAGGGAATAGGGTGGCGGCTGAACGCTTTAAGGAAATTCATGAGGCTTATGAAGCCTTATGCCATCTGATTCTCGGTTCTCATGCAGAGCAGAGGGATGATTTAGACGAGACTGGGGACAACCCCACAAAACAGAATGCTCACACCTTCTATGTTCTGGGAGTAGAAAAAGCCCTCAACCGAAACTATGAAGGAGCGATCGCTGATTACACTACAGCCATAGAGCTAAATCCTGGCTTTGTCGAAGCCTACATGAAGCGCCTCGCATCCCGCTACAAAGTCAGTGACGATCGGGGCGTGCTAGAAGACTGCAATTTGGCATTGCAAATTAATCCCAACTTAGCCGAAGCGCATTACTACCGGGGGCGATCGCGTTATCGCCTCGGCTACACTCAAGCGGCAATTGAAGCGTACAATCAGGCGATCGCCACAGAAGCCGATTATGCCCAAGCTCATTATCACCGGGGCTTAGCTCATCACGATTTAAGCGATCGCGCGGCGGCTACAGGGGATTTAAAGAAAGCCGCCGCTTTATTTCGCAAACAGGGCGATCTCGCTGGTCACAAGCTGGCACGAGATACGCTGAAAAACCTCAACCGCAAGAAATCGCCATTAAGTAAATTTTCCCAGAAATTAAAAGTTCCTACAGGGGCAAATTCTGCATTAAGTAATGCCTTGGCGGTTGCCAAACTCTTTCTTTTCAATCCCATTGAAGGATTACCCCATGCCTTCTCTCATCTCGATAAACAACAGGCGATCGCAGTGGGGATTACCTATGCCCTATTTTTCAACTTCTGCTTCGTCAGCATTATTTACCTAATTTGGCAGGATCTAATTAACAACCTGTCAATCCTTAGTCTAATTTTTGTTGGCGCTGTTCCCTTCATCAGCTTAGGACTTGCGATCGCGATCGTCAGGGGGCTTTTGCGCCATAGTGGAAATAGTTTTGCTGGCGACACCTTTCTAGCAGGCGCAGCACTTCTACCTTTGACTCTTCTTCTTCTCCTCAGCAGTCTTGTTAATTTCTTGCCCAGTAGCACCATGCCAATTCTTACCATATTTGCAGGTTGCTACACCATTTTCACCCTCTACAGTGGCTGCACTCAAATCTCCCAACTCTCAGAAAAAGCCGCCGTTTTCTGGGTGCCATTAATACTATTAGTGAGCGGTTTCTTTTCTTATTTTGCTTTTACTTCCCTACTGTTGTAGAGATAACTTAAAAAATAGACCTCCTAGAATGTATAAAACTAGCAGAAAGAACAAATAGTCTAAGTGAGACTAAAGGTTGAACTTCCAAATAAAAGCAATTAACAATAAAAACAGTAAAGGATAGAATCTAACGAGCAACAACTGTCCTTGGTTAAGAGTGAATTGAAAGCTCATAGTTTTACCTTAAGATTTAGGATGATTTTACTTTCTCAAGGGCGATCGCTATCTCAATTACTCTGCAATAAATTCATTGTTTTTTCTCTTCGATCTCGTTTAGCGATCTCCAGTAATGTCAAACCAGGAAGTGACTTGGCACTAAGATCGGCATCATGAGCAATAAAACTGCGATCGCCTCTATTTCCAACAAGACGATAAGTCGTTCAGGGAATCGCTAGTAAAACCTGATGCCTTTTGTGACATTAGGTGTTAGGCGATGAAGATTTGCTGAGTTGAGCAAAGATTTACTCATCCCATTCCATCCTGACCAAAATAATAGTGATACAATTCTCAACCATAGATAGCTAGGGGTGCCTGAGCAACCAGGCTGAGATTACACCCTGAGAACCTGAGACTGGTTAGCACCAGCGGAGGGAAGCTGTAACTAGAGGAAACACAATATGCGTTCAGAATGGATTGCTAAACGAAGAGGCGAGAGCAACGTCTCTCAAATGCACTACGCTCGGCAGGGTGTGATCACAGAAGAAATGCACTATGTCGCCCAGCGGGAAAACCTCCCGGCTGAGTTAATTCGTGATGAAGTGGCACGGGGACGGATGATTATCCCGGCTAATATCAATCACACCAACTTAGAACCAATGGCGATTGGCATTGCCTCTAAGTGCAAAGTGAATGCCAATATCGGTGCTTCTCCAAACTCTTCTAATCTGGACGAAGAAGTCGATAAGCTAAAGCTGGCTGTGAAGTATGGCGCTGATACCGTCATGGACTTGTCCACTGGCGGCGGCAATCTGGATCAGATTCGCACGGCAATTATCAACGCCTCGCCTGTTCCCATTGGTACGGTGCCAGTTTACCAAGCCTTAGAAAGCGTCCACGGCACGATTGAAAACCTCACGGCTGATGACTTTCTCCACATCATTGAGAAGCACGCACAGCAGGGGGTAGATTATCAAACTATCCACGCCGGGATATTAATTGAGCATTTGCCTTTAGTGCGCGATCGCATCACCGGGATTGTTTCTCGCGGCGGCGGCATTCTGGCACGGTGGATGTTGCATCATCACAAGCAAAATCCGCTTTATACCCACTTCCAAGACATCATCGAAATTTTCAAAAAATACGACGTCTCCTTCAGTCTGGGAGATTCCCTACGTCCCGGTTGTCAGCACGACGCCTCAGATGCCGCTCAATTAGCCGAACTCAAAACTTTAGGACAATTGACCCGCAAAGCCTGGGAACATGACGTGCAGGTGATGGTGGAAGGGCCAGGACACGTCCCAATGGATCAAATTGAGTTCAACGTCAAAAAGCAGATGGAAGAGTGCTCAGAAGCCCCCTTCTACGTGCTAGGGCCGCTAGTGACGGACATTGCTCCCGGTTATGACCACATCACCTCAGCGATTGGGGCGGCAATGGCGGGATGGTACGGCACGGCAATGCTGTGTTACGTGACTCCCAAGGAACACCTGGGACTACCGGATGCGGAAGATGTGCGGAACGGGTTAATTGCCTACAAGATTGCGGCACATGCGGCAGATATCGCACGGCATCGTCCGGGAGCACGCGATCGCGATGACGAACTTTCTCAAGCCCGTTACAACTTCGACTGGAACCGTCAGTTTGAACTCTCCCTCGACCCCGAACGCGCCCGGGAATATCACGACGAAACTCTACCCGCCGACATCTACAAAACCGCTGAGTTTTGCTCGATGTGTGGGCCGAAGTTCTGCCCAATGCAAACGAAAGTTGATGCCGATGCGTTGACGGAACTGGAGAAGTTTTTGGCGAAAGATAAAGAAGCGATCGCGCAAAGCTAACTTCTGCTTTTTGTCTGTAGTAGGGGCACGGTATACCGTGCCCTTAGTTGTTGGTGTTTACTGCTGTGCAGCAAATCGCGCTTGAATTTCCTCAATGGAAAATAAGGCTTGAAACTTCAGCCCCACTGACTGGTAAAACTCCGCACCCCCCTGTTTACGATCGATCAGGGAAATCACTTGCTCTACGCTGTAACCTGCGGCTTGCAGTCTTTCAACAGCTTTCATCGCCGATTGCCCCGTCGTGACAACATCTTCTAAAACGACGACTTTCGCACCTTCGGGCAAAGTCGGCCCCTCAATGTATGCCATCGTGCCATGCCCTTTTGCCTCTTTCCGCACAATCAGTGCTGGAATCGGTCGTTGTTCATAAGCAGAAACCACGCTAACGGCTGCCACAATCGGATCTGCACCTAAAGTTAAACCCGCTACGGCTTGCGTGTCGGCGGGTAACTGAGCCAGTAGAAGACGACCGACGGCTAAAGCTCCATAGGGATGGAGGGTAACAGGTTTGCCGTTGATGTAATAACTACTACGCTGCCCAGAAGAGAGGACAAAATCCCCCTCCTTATAAGCAAATTGGCAAAATAAATCCAGTAAGAACTGGCGTAGGGAAGTTAAATCCGTTGAAGCGTCGGGATTAAGTGTTGCTTGAATGTTGTCGATCATTACTTACGGCAAATAACGTCAGGAATGGGCAAGCGCCGAAAATTTTCCTAACAATATACTTACCTCATTTTGAGTTGTAAGCTTCCAGTGGCTCAGATCCCTGACTTCTTTAATCAGTCGGGGACATCGCCTTCACGAATGATTTAGCGCTGCTACATATCAGATATTATTGAGAAAACGTGTGGGTGAGTATTATGCAAATGCGGTTGACTATATTACTGGGTACGTTAGTTGTTGCTGCCTCGTCTAGTGTATTTGCCTCCTCGGCGATCGCGGGTGGCGGCCCTTCTAGTCCCGGCGCAGGAAGTGTTAACGCTACCCCAACTTCCCCTAATGTCCCCGTTAGTCCAAGAACTTTTGGCACTGAAGCGGCTCCTGCTACTCTCACTCCCAACGTTCCTGTCAGTCCGAGAACTCTCGGTATTGACGCACCTACTGGCACACCCAGCCGTCTCGAGACCATTCCCAATCTCTTTGAACGCGCTTTTTTTAACGAATCGGGAGACTTCTTCCGCAACCGTTCGCCTCAACGACAGGCTGAATTCATCATTGGGCCAGGTTTCCCCGATTTAGAGCTTGAGCGAGATGCCGAACTAGTTGAGGATATTTACAGAGATTTGCTAGAGCAGCAAGTGGCTAGCGATCCCGTACTGCGAACACCGGATCTACCTAATCCCTACGACACTTCGATTCGGCTACTACCTGCATCCCGCCGTTTTGTAGGTCCGAATGAGGGCTACCTCGGTCCGGTAGAAGGCAGTGAGTTTTTCTTTGAATCACCATTGCCACGTTAACGGCTGATGGTGAGCTGCGGTAAACCTGCAGGTTTTTTAAATCCAGGGTGCAGGAGTTGAACCTGCCTGGGGCGAATTATGAGTTCGCTGCCTCAACCGCTCGGCCAACCCTGGTTACTCTACCTATTGTAATCTGAGTGTGCACCCCCTGGCTCATCTCCTAATGGGTTTGAGCCTCGCCCCTCTTAAAATATGTAACGTTCAGAATGCCTGGTGTGGAGGCTTATTCCTTTGTAACTTATTCCGATTACGCCACAATCGTTGTGAATAAGATACAACTGATGTAAATTAACTTTCTGGCAGTACGTGTTAAAACAATCAAGTAATTGTTTGTGACCAATAACACAGCATGTGGCGATCGCGCTTCTGCTAATGTCCAATTGTCAGTTTTACCTTCAACCACAAGAAGGCTCCCGCCATAATAGGCTTTGGCGGCGAGATGAATGGCTCCCCCGCTATACTCGGTACTCCGAATTAGCGACGGGAGGATGTCAAAGCAGGCGTAACCTAGCCGCAAGTTGTGCAGCAACTCGGAGTAACTTGAATCACCGATGAAATTAAATTCAACTGTGGCACTCACTTTAATCCTACTGGCAATGATGTTGGGTGCCGGATTTGTAAGTGCAATGTGGGGGTTTACGCTTGGTCATGAAGCCCTCAAAGGTGTTACCCAACCAGATGTCCGTCCTACTAAAAAGTTCGCGGGTAAACAGCAAGCGTCTTCCGGTAAGGAAGGAGTTGCAATGTTGCGTGAAGAGGACATTCTCGTGAATGTCCACGCCTATATTAACGGCAAGGGCAAAGACTCTGAAGCGAAAGAGGAAACAAAGCAAAGCAGCAAGCCGGAAGCAAAAGAGGCGGTGTCGTCTAGTTCAGACGCATTCAACACGCAAGCCTCCTTTACCAGTACAAGCTCTAATATCCAGCTCCCGATACAAAGCGAAGATCGAGGCGTCTCCCTAGCCGTTACCTCGGCTAGCCAAGAAGGCGGCTCGTTGCTGCTAAAAGTGAGATTGAAGAACGAAGGGAGTGATGCAGTTCGCTTTCTTTATAGCTTCTTAAACGTCACCGATGACCAAGGACGTGCATTAAGTGCGATTACCGAGGGTTTGCCAGGAGAAGTTCCAGCTAATGGAGAAGAGTTTTCTGGTACAGTGAGTATTCCGACCGCTTTGCTAGAGGATGCCCAAAAGCTTTCTCTGACCCTGACAGATTATCCCGATCAAAAACTTCGGTTGAACATGTCTGAGATTCCTGTAGCGAGGTAAACCAACGGCAAGGTAAAAGTCACAATTTTTTGCTTGCTCCATGCCTTTTGCCTAAGTTGCGCTTTTTATGGTTTCCGACCCTTTGGTTTTCTTAGCGGTGAGGACGGCAATTAATCTCACTAGTCGAGACATTTTGTTGCGATTGTTATCAATCTTCCTCTTGATAGCAATCAATGCTTTTTTTGTCACCGCCGAGTTTTCCATCGTGTCGGTGCGGCGATCGCGAATTAATCAGCTTGTCGATGCGGGGGACATCCAAGCAAAGACAGTTCAGTCACTGCAACGCAGTATCGACCGACTGCTGTCAACTACACAGATCGGGATTACGCTTTCTAGTCTAGCCCTCGGCTGGATTAGTGAAAATACGATGGCGGTTCTAGTGGCGTCCTACTTGATGAAGTTGCCGCTCTCCTTAGAGTGGAGTCAGCGCCTTTCCCACTCCTTAGCCATTCCCCTTACTTTTTTTCTGATCGCCTATCTCCAAATTGTTTTAGGTGAACTTTGTCCAAAATCAGTTGCCCTGATTTATTCAGAAGATCTAGCGCGGTTTTTAGGGCCCTCCATCGGCGTAATTGCCCGCGTGTTTACTCCCTTCATCTGGATTTTGAATCAATCTACTCAGTGTCTCTTGCGGCTGGGGGGTATCCAGTACAGCGGGCAAGGCTGGTATAACCGTGTTACTCCAGAAGAGTTGCAGTTAATTATCACCACAGAACGAGAATCCACTGGACTAGAAGCGGAAGAACGGGAACTTCTCAATAACATTTTTGAGTTTGGGGAGGTTTCGGCAGGGGAAGTAATGGTACCCCGTACTAGTATTGCCGCGATTCCCCGCACTGCCACATTCCAGATCCTCTTAGAAGAAATTGCTGAAACTGGGCACTCTCGCTATCCCGTTATGGGGGAATCCCTTGATGATGTTCGGGGCATTATCTACTTTAAAGAGCTAGCTGAACCCCTTGCCAAAGGACAAATCACCCCGGAAACATCAATCGAGTCCTGGATTCGTCCGGCTCGGTTTGTCCAAGAATTCACGCCCCTCAGCGAACTGCTACCGCTAATGCAGCGATCGCATTTAGCAATGGTAATGGTGGTTGATGAGTTCGGCGGTACAGCCGGGTTAGTCAGCCTTAAAGATTTGGTTGCCGAAATTATCGGTGAAAATCCCGAACCCGAAAGTACAGAAGAGTTACCTGTCCAAATCCTGGACGAGCAAACCTTCCTCGTGCAGGCGCAAATGGACTTGGAAGAAGTCAACGAACTGTTGGACTTAAATTTGCCGATAACTGACGAATATCAAACGCTAGGCGGCTTTTTGCTCTACCAGTTTCAAAAAGTCCCGACCCAAGACGAAACCCTGCGATATGACGACCTAGACTTGACTGTGGTGTCAGTGGAAGGCCCCCGTCTGCAAAAAATCCGCATTCATCGCCACGATATAACCCCTCCTGACGAGGCAAATAGCACTTTTCCCCTGGAATCAGACTCCCTGGATACAACAGTCGCCAAGGTGACTGCCTTAAACAGCGAATTTAACAAAGATGGTGATACCTCCGTTGAAGACTCAGATAATTAAACTAGTCTCACCCCATCTTTCCTCTACCTTTGGGCATAAAGGATCGGATCTTCTAGCCCTAATTCTTCAAAAGCCGCAAATCGTAAGCGACAAGAGTCGCAGACTCCACAAGCCAGCTCCCCTCCGGCATAACATGACCACGTTTGCTCCCAGGGAACGCCTAGTTGATTTCCGATCTGGATAATTTCAGTTTTTTTGAGGTTGATTAGGGGAGTGACAATGGCGATCGCTTCTTTTTCTCGCCCCTGTTTCGTTCCCAGTCGAAATACTTCCTGCATCGCCTGGATGTAGTCAGGGCGGCAATCTGGGTAGCCGGAATAATCTAAAGCATTGACCCCGATATAAACTCGTTCTGCACCTGCGGCTTCCGCGTAAGCCAAAGCAAAGCTCAGGAAGATGGTATTGCGAGCAGGAACATAGGTAATTGGGATATTTTGAGACATTTCGCCTAAAGAGCGATCGCTCGGTAAATCCAAATTATTATCTGTTAGAGCCGATCCTCCCCACTGCCGCAAATCAAAGGTGATCACCTGGTGTTCTTTGACCTGAGCAGCAGACGCGATCGCCGCCGCCGCCTCTAATTCCCGGCGATGTCGTTGCTGGTAGTCAAACGAAAGGGCATAACATTCACAACCATCCTGAAGGGCTTGATACAGCACCGTAGAAGAGTCTAAGCCTCCAGATAACAAAACTACAGCTTTCACTTGCATACACTCTCCCGCATGTTCTTTAAACTTAGCCCTCGATTTCCATCAAATGGACGACCGAGAAACTGACACATCCGAAAATCCTCTCAGAGCGGATAAAACCACAATAAAAGAGGACTGACCGCGCCAAAGACCTCCTTTATTTTAGAAATTTCAGCAAAACTTAGAGATTCTTTATATTTAGAGGTGTTGTGGTAGTATCTGGATGGCTTGAGGCGGCTCAGGATGGCAAATTGACGTAGTTCCAGTGGTGGAGGAGCAGAACAGGAGTGCAAAATAGCATTAGCCAAAGACATCCAGAAGCCCATTTGCAACGCAATCAGCCGCAACCCATTCGGATTGGTGTGATCGGCGTTGGCAACATGGGACAACACCATGCTCGCGTTTTAAGTCTTCTCAAAGACGTTGAAATGGTGGGTGTGGCAGATATAAATGTTGAACGCGGTTTAGATACGGCAAGCAAGTATCGTGTACGCTTTTTTGAAGACTATCGTGACTTGTTCCCTTATGTGGATGCAGTCTGTATCGCCGTCCCGACCCGCTTACATCACAGCGTGGGATTAGCTTGTTTGCAGGCGGGGGTTCATGTACTGATTGAAAAACCAATCGCTGCTAACATTGCTGAGGCAGAATTGCTCGTCAATGCAGCGGCAGAGTCTCAGTGTATTCTACAAGTGGGGCACATTGAGCGGTTTAACCCAGCGTTTCAGGAACTCAGCCAAGTCTTAAAAACGGAAGAATTACTAGCTCTAGAGGCTCACCGCATGAGTCCTTATTCCAATCGAGCTAATGATGTTTCCGTCGTCTTGGACTTGATGATTCACGATATTGACCTGCTGTTAGAATTGGCAGCAGCACCCGTGACCAAACTAACCGCTAGTGGCAGTCGGGCGTCGGATTCCGGCTACTTAGATTACGTCACAGCCACTCTAGGTTTTGCCAACGGTATTGTCGCTACCCTGACAGCAAGCAAGGTGACGCACCGAAAAATTCGTCGGATTGCCGCCCACTGCAAAAACTCTTTAACTGAGGCAGATTTTCTTAACAACGAGATTCTGATCCATCGGCAAACGACAGCCAACTGTAGGACTGACTACGGTCAGGTGCTTTATCGGCAAGATGGTTTAATTGAAAAGGTCTACACCAGCAATATTGAGCCATTGCACGCCGAATTAGAGCATTTTGTTAACTGTGTGCGAGGCGGTAATCAACCCTCAGTGGGTGGTGAACAAGCCTTAAAGGCGCTCCGTCTAGCGAGTCTGATTGAACAGATGGCTCTAGATGGTCAAATCTGGCACCAGAACGACAAAGACAATCGCCAGATCAACTCTTCCACAATGAGCGTCTCCTATTAGCCAATTACTCCTGCTTCACTGGGTTGAAGGGGAAGTCGCTTAGATTGATCAGCAGCGAACGGTGAGAAAAGAGGCCTTTTTGCCCACCTCGCCAATCCTCCCCTTTGCTAATCCTTAGTCTCCAGTGCCGATCCTAGAGTCGCCCTCATTAAAGGACTCCTCAGATTGCTGTAGTAGTTTCTGAAGCGATCGCGCGATCGCTCCATTGATTCTTTGGTAACCTTCAGGACTGAGGTGGATGTGGTCGCGGTACAACGACGCTGGGGCTGGAGTATCGTTAAAGCTGGGTAGAAAATCTAGATAGGGAATTTGTTCCTTTTGTGTCAGTTCCAGCAGGCGCGACCGTGCTCGCTGCTCATAATCACGGGAACCAGGCTGGCCCAATTCTCTTAGTAACGGTGTCATACCCAGGAGAAACTGAGCACCATCGTTGCTAGCCTGTTGTTGAATTTGTCGGATTGCCTCCAAATTGAACCCAACGCGATCGCCTTCTTCACTATTGACCGCTTTCATTTCCGGGATAGGGGGAGCTTTCGTAAAGTAGCGCTCAAATACTTCCGCTAAGGCTGAGGGGTTTTTTTTGCTAGGGTAATTGCGATCGCGTCCGACAGGAATAGACGTTGGTGCAGTAGAAAATAAGTCGTCTGTGTTAATCAGCAACACCACCACCTGAGCCTCAAACGTACCAAACCGCCTGAGATAGGCGAGTTCATTCCGGGGGCCCCAAGAGTTAGCAGAGGCATTGAGGACTTCCACCTCGTGATAGCTCGGTAAGTCAACTTTCAGGCGTCGCGTCATTAAAGCAGAGAGAGTCTTGTCCTGGTCTGTCCACCAGGCACCATTAGCAACAGAATCACCTAAAAGTAGCACCCGCAGACACGCTGGAGAGCGCGTCGCATCTATCGTTGAACTCCGCATTGAATAATCATTGATCATGATGCGATTGCCAAAGCGACGCGTGCGCTGATTAGGGGCAAGCAAATATCCAATTTCCTTGTCGGAGATATACGTCAGGGGATTGCCAAAACCAAATAGAACCCTTAAGCCAACCTCCAAGGCAACTACTAGCCCCACCCCAAACACCAAACTCAACAGCAATAGTCTCAATCTGCTACTCCTCAATGCCTGCGCTCTCAATCTTTCAATGCTGACATAGTTGTCCCCGTGTTGCGGATGTAAACTTGAGCGCGATCATAATGCCACGATTGACGAAAAAAAATGGGATCACATCCCGTTCTTAAAACTTACAAGTACCCAAGACAATAGCTGAGTCCTAATTAAGGTAGCGGTGTCAAGGTTATGTTAAGGCGATCGCTTTTTAAAAGGTGCCATTT
This sequence comes from Kastovskya adunca, assembly GCF_059505785.1. Classification (NCBI taxonomy): domain Bacteria; kingdom Bacillati; phylum Cyanobacteriota; class Cyanophyceae; order Coleofasciculales; family Coleofasciculaceae; genus Kastovskya; species Kastovskya adunca. The sequence continues at coordinate 18,201 of NZ_JCACLG010000019.1, forward strand.
CCACTAATCAATTCACCCCTGCGAGTTATACGCTCACAGATTTTGCTCGTTAGAGTAGAGCAGGATATATTCAAGTTGTTACCACGCTCAAATAGGAGAGTAATTAAGAGATATGTCAGATCTCAACCGTGGCATCATGAAATTTGAGGGAGCGGATAGACCCACCGTAGTTATTGTCTCGGCGGTTGTATTGCTAGGCGGCATCGGCTTTCTCCTTTGGTGGGCACTGCAAACTGCTTATACCGTGAGCTAACCGTTCCTCAGGTGGCTGATCTAGCCAATAAATTCTCTTTATAAGCCAAATAGAGAGGGCAAGTCAGCAGTGAAAATTCTTTCAGCTGGCTCTGGCTTGCTCTGGTTTTCCTTCGATGTTGTGTAACCTAAGGAAAATTGCTGCCTTCAATTGCTCTTGTCGCTGCCAATTTCAGTACTCCTAAATTAAGATTGAATCTCCCTGACAAATTTCTCAATCTTTTTACCAGTGGCGTCTGGTACGCTTTCATCCATCAGACCCTGCCATTTCAGCGTGATTGTTTTGCCAGTACCATCTATGCTTGCTGTTTCTAATGTTGGTAGCCCACTTTTGGGAAGTGTTTGGCTAGACATTTCCATTCTGATGTTGATGCTAGTCCTTTCAGCCGCCTTTTCCGGTTCAGAAACAGCAATTACTGCCCTGGATAACCTAAAGCTGAGAGCGTTAATCAACGACCGGGGCGATCCTGGTGGTGTATTTCGTCTCGTTTTAGAAAAGCGATCGCGGTTCATCACTACGCTTTTAGTCGGTAACAACTTAGTCAACAACTTTACAGCGATTTTAACCAGTAACTTATTTGCTATCTGGTTAGGCAGCGCTGGTCTTGGGGTGGCAACGGCGGTTGTAACGTTCTTGGTGTTGATTTTTGGCGAAATTACACCAAAATCTTTAGCCATCAACAACGTCTTACCTATTTTTACCATTGTCGTTCGTCCTATCTACTGGCTGTCCCGCTTTCTATCTTTCTTTGGCATCATCTACTTTCTAGAAACGATCGCTCAAACGGCGATTCGCTTTTTCCAAGGCGGTGTAGTCCAAGAAGGCGAGTCGGTTCGAGACTTGAAGCTGATGATTGAGGTGTTGGGTGGTAAAGGCAAACTTGACCTAGATAAACACCAACTCCTCAGTAAAGCCTTGATGTTAGATAGCCTCAGTGCGCGTGACTTAGTCAAGCCCCGTATTGAGATGCGAACAATTTCCCACGAAGCTACTCTACAAGCTTTAATCAATTTCTGCTTGGAAACTGGTCATACCCGCATTCCCATCCAGGAAGAATCTAAAGATCAAATTGTCGGCATCGTTAACCTTAAGCGTGCTTTACAGCAGCTTACCGTCTCCCAAAAAGAAGGACGCCACGATGTCCCAGTGACAGAAGCGATGGACTCTCCTGTTTATGTACCGGAAACCAAACGTGTTACTAACTTGCTGAAGGAAATGCTACAACAGCGGTTGCATATGGCGATTGTTGTTGATGAATACGGCGGCACAGTTGGCTTAGTGACCCTAGAGGATATCTTGGAGGAACTAGTGGGCGAAATCTACGATGAGAGCGACTTCCCTCGGCTAATAACAGCCAGAGTCCCCAGCGCCTACAACGCCCCACGAAAATTTGGAGGCTAACCACCAAGGAGAGAGAGAATAACACTCCTTGCAAACATTTATTTGAATTCCTTAAAGACTATGTTATGCTGTTTAACCGTGGGACAAATGGGTCGATGCCCGAGCGGTTAATGGGGGCGGACTGTAAATCCGCTGGCTACGCCTACGCTGGTTCAAATCCAGCTCGGCCCACTTCACTAGAAGGGAAAAGTTATTATTACTTTTTCCTTCTTTGCGCCCGTGTAGCTCAGTGGTAGAGCACACCCTTGGTAAGGGTGAGGTCGCGAGTTCAATCCTCGCCACGGGCTTGATAAACAATCCATGGAAACCTCTCCCACAAGGCTTCCATGGATTATTTTTTTGCTCTCAAAACCTAAAGTTTAGGGTCAACCTACTGTAGTAACGAGAGTATTAGTATTAAAGCGAGTGATTCAGTTTGTGGAAATTTGGGTAACCTAAGCAATAAGGCAAGCCTTGTGCGCCACGGCGAGTGCTTGATTTGTAGTTAGGGCTTTGCTGAAACTCCCAATTTCCCAAAATTCCACTCATGAATGATTTCTGTCAAGCCGCACAATTTCAGGCAACTTGCCAACCGGGAGTAAACTTTCATTTGTAGGAAACGGGTGCGGCAGGACTCGAACCTGCGGCTCGCTGCTTAGAAGGCAGCTACTCTATCCACCTGAGTTACGCACCCACAAGACTCTTATATTATCAAAGATTGTATCGGCGATGAGGTAGGCAAAGCAATTCAAATTTTAACTCAACGTTTCAAGTGGCTTGACGGTCAATGTACACTGGAAACCATCCATCAATAGGCACTTATATAGGATAGTGTATAGAGTCAAGGCGATCGCTACTTAGAAGAAACCAAAGCCTACGCAGTCTGGATATTACAGTTGCTAATTGCTTTATTCCATTCCTCGCATTGTGCGCCCCGATTTCAGCTCAGGAGTCATTTGCCAGTGTCATGTTTATTCTGAAGCGGCAGGATGTTGAAATTTCGACAATTCAGCACCCAAAGCGGGAGCAACAAATCCCGGTTCTGAGCTATCAGGGGCAGACGTTTCGTTTGATTAGCGTCTTTGCTGCCAATCAACAAGAAGAAGCGAAAGCCTTCTGGCGTGATCTTACCGATAATCGCGGTAAAGCCTGTGTGCTCCTAGAAGAACCAGACCGCTACAGCGTCTGGGGGAAACTTCGCTTAGAACAACTTGGCAGTGAAGTCGGCACTGATACCAAAGCCCTCCCCTTTACTCAAGCCTGCATCTTGTTGCTGCAAACTGTCTATATCGATATTGCAGATTTTTTAGGCAATCGTCAGGCAGGATTATTTCAGAAAGATATTACCGATGTCTTTCGCCAGTGGCACTTTCCCCAGGCAGATACCTCAGAAGCCGTGAACTATCTGTTCACCATGGACCCCCTGACAACGCTTCAGGTGCCTCAGTGGGAAGAACATCATCTAATCACCTTGCTTCAAGAGCTGTATCGCCTCGGTAAGGAATATTTTGGCAATGCTAATTTTGCAGAAGGTGTAGGAGAAATTTTGCAAGATATGCCAGCCTCTGACCGCAACCAATTTCTGGAGTGGCTCAATCAATCTCCTTTAGGCAAACTCTGGCGATAAACAAGAAAATATTTAACTTTTGTAATCGGTCTAAGCTCTAGATGTAATACTGGATTGAGGTAGAAATTCACCATTCAGCATCCCGTTCAAGGCTGGAGAATCATCGACACCAGTTATCTTAGGAAGTCTTATGAGTGCCTCTGCGGACAAGCCATCCGGTTTTCAATCTCTTCTCAGCGGTCAGAACATTGTCTACATCGGAGTAGGGTGGGCAGTATTCTCCCTGTTATTTTTTTTGCTGTTTAGCATCAATGTCCCTGGAGAAGACAGTCCCTTTTGGTACTTGATTGGCACCTATGTCTTGGAAACTCTGCCCTTCTTAGGGGCGGCTTTACTCTGCTATAGAAATTGGCAAAGTCCTCAAATTGCTAGCGGACGGAATGTGTGGTTGGGCATTGGGTTAGGAATGCTGTCGTTTTTCATCGGCAATTTGCTCTTTGGTTGGTGGGAAGTGTACTGGGGTCTTGACCCCGATGTATCGCCTGCTGACTTGTTTTACATTGCGTTCTATATTTTGCTCGGCTGGGGCATGACGCTAGCTGTTCTTCCTCGGCGCTTGAATTTGGAAAAATGGCAGTGGGTCACCGTAGCAGGAATTGGCGCAATTGGAATCATTTTTGCGGCTTGGCTTTTCTTCTCTACACCCGCCAGTTCTGAGACTGCCCAAGTGGATGCCTCTGCACCTTCAACAACACAGGGATCTCCCTCTGCCTCGCCCATCGTTAAACCTAGCCCTACCCAGGCTGCCCCTGCCCCCATATCGACAGGGGAAACGACAACAGCAGCGGATTTGGATGGGGTAAGACAGCCTCCAAGCTTTATCCTAGATCTAGAAAGTATTCTCAGTCCCCTGGCTCGACCGATCAATTTCCTCTATATCCTCGGTGATATTTTTCTTTTGATTATTGCCTCTACTCTGTTACTTGCCTTTTGGGGAGGGCGTTTTGCCCAATCTTGGCGAATGATTGCCGCCGCTGCCTTTTCGCTATACATTGCAGATATGTGGTTCAAATATATTGAAGCGCGTGCTGTAGAGTACGAAAGTGGCGGTCTTTTAGAGGTATTTTTTGTATTTAGCGGCGTACTATTTGCCATTGGTGCCGCCCTAGAATATGATGTGTCGAGCCGTTCCCGCCGTGGTGTACGCAAGCGTGCTTGAGGTCACCGAATGAGTCCTAGAAAATTATCTGAGTCTGACAAAAAAGATATTCTGAGCTTGTATCGACTGCCAGAAGAAACCACTTCTACTCTGGCAGGTCGTTATGGCGTGAGTAATTCCACGATTAGCCGCCTGCTCAAAAGCAACCTGTCAGAGCCTGACTATGAAGTTTTAATTCAGCAAAAGCGTTCTGGGCGTACTCAAAATAGCTCTTCCCAGGCGGTTACTGAAGCCATAAAGCCGCCAGAAAACGAGTCGGCTAGTCAAGAAGAAGTACAAGAAGTACCTGTTCGGGAAGTGCCGATACTGGACTCCTCCCAACGACGGCGGCGCAAACGTCCCTCTACGCCTATTCCAGCAGCCAGAGAGTCGGCGCTAAGCGAATCCTTATCACAGGAAACCTCGGCTCAACATGACCGCTTGGAGGAGGCGGAGCCGCTGCCGCCGGAGCGTCCCATCATACCTCCACCGGAAAATCATGCTGTTTCCCCAAGCCCCAAAGTCTTAGAGATGTTGGGAGAAGAGCTAGAAGACTTGGATGAGGACGACGATGAGCTAGAAGACTTGGATGAGGACGATGACTGGGATGAGGACGATGACCTAGCGGACACAGAAAGTCAGTATGCCCGTGTCACCCTGCCACAAAAACGCAACAGCCTTGTGCAAGTGCTGCCCATATCTCAGGCATCGTTTCCAAAAACTTGTTATTTGGTTGTAGATAAAGCTGCCGAGTTAATTGCTCGACCGTTAAAGGATTTTAGTGACTTGGGCACAATTCCGGCGGAGGAAGTGCAGGAGAAGACCTTGCCTGTGTTTGACAACCACCGGGTAGCACGGCGTTTTTCCAATCGTTCTCAGCGGGTAATTAAAGTCCCAGATGGGCAGATGTTACAAAAAACCTCTTCTCATCTACATGCCAAAGGAATTACTAGACTGTTGATGGATGGTCAGGTTTATTCCTTGTTACCCATGCGCCAGGAAAACCTACAGAACTAGTCCTACTTCTGAAGAGTAAGGGTAGATTAACTGATAGGAGATTCGCGGCAAACGAGGTTTATATCGTCTGCGTTTGATTGTCTAAGACGGTGGGGGAGAGGAGGAAAAAGATTTTTTGCTTCTCCTCAACTGGCGGCAACCACCCATGTTGAACCTTTTATAATAATATCTAAAATTCTCTCCATCCCTCGGTGGAAAAAATGCTGACCATCTTTTGCCTGAGCGTAGGGGATAGAGTCGGTTCAGTGACTTTTGGATAAAGTTTATTTAAATGTATTTGTTACTTAACTAGCAACTTGCCTCTTTCCTAGCTACCCTTTGCAAAGGTACTCCTAGGGGGATGAAGACGGCACCAAATCTGCTTCTATAGAAGTAGCTAGTGAGCTATGACAAGCCAGTGCGCCTGCATAGCGAGTTTATTGATCTCACATTGTCTTAGCTTCTGGTCTACTGTTATACAACTCCTCATCCTCTAAAGGTGTAAAAAATTAGGCTTGTTGGGTATAAAGGTACTGTTCGTGACTAATTAGAAACAAAGCTAGCTAAGATTATCTAAAATCTCGAATATTTACTGTAGAGCAAATTTTAAAATCTAGTGAATATCCGTATTGCTACGGAAAAATATTACTATTTTTACTATTTTGATAAATTGAATTTATTTAGTTTAAAAAATATTCACAAAATATTTGTAACGGAGTTTCAATAGACTCAGAAACCTACCTATATAGAGCAGTAAAATTGTAATTAATAATTCAATAAGTCAGCAATAGTCGGAATTCAAAAGCAATCATGCTTAGGCTGCTTGTAGCAGGAACGGGTAAGCTTAATCCTAAAAAAAGCTGGACTTATAGAATTTGAAACAATCATCGCCAACGATGAACTACCTGGAGTGCCTACATGCATGTACACCGTCTCCTCAAACTTTATGAGCAGGGAATCAGAGACTTTGCTGGTGTAGACCTGAGCGGGGCAGATCTCAGAGGCATTACCCTCATTGGGATCAACCTGAGCGGAGCCAATTTGAAGGGAGCTGATTTCAGTCGGGCATTTTTAACCAAGTCTGACTTGAGTGAGGCACAACTTAACTGGGCAAATTTGAGCTTTGTTAAGCTGAGTGAAGCAAAGTTGGTAGAAACTGACTTGACAAAAACTAATCTCAGTGGGGCGTTTATGGTGAAGTCCAAACTGCCCAGATCTAAACTTAGTGGTGCCAATCTTAGTGCAACTAATCTTAGAGGTGCTAACTTGTGGGGGGCAAATCTCTGTGGGGCAAATTTGGAGAGGGGGAACCTGCGGGACACTAACCTCAGTGGGGTTAACCTGAATTGGGCAAATTTGTCGGAAGCGAGGTTGGTAGGGGCGCGATTGTATGGAGCATCTCTCAATAGCGTCAACTTGTACAAGGCTTGTATGAAAGGAGTAGATCTAGGAGGCGTAGATTTAGAGGGGGTTAATCTCAGGGAAGCTAGATTGAATGGGGCAAATCTGGAGGGAGCTAATTTGGTGGCGGCGGATTTGAGCGAGGCGAATCTGTGTCGGGCTAATTTGAAAAGGGCGGATTTGACAGGAGCTAACCTAACCAGAGCGTCTTTGGAGGAAGCAAATCTGGCTTGGACAGTTTTGACGAGAGCCAAGTTGACTTATGCTGACTTGAGTCAGGCAATGTTAACGGGTATCAACCTGGAGGAAGTGCTACCGGGGGGAATGGTGATGGAGGAAGCTACAGAAGAGGTATCCTATTTAACCGCGATGTGAGGAGTAGCTAGGGTGACAGAGCAAGAAGGCACAATGAGCGCGGTTGTGGTGATGGTAACAACACCCTCGAAGGAGATGGGGGAAGCGATCGCCCAAGCTTTGGTTAAAGAGCAACTCGCGGCTTGTGTGAATTTGCTCCCCATCCATTCCATCTACACCTGGGAGGGTGAGGTAAATTCTGAAGACGAGTGGCAACTGCTGATTAAGACTGACAAGGCGGCGTTTCCGGCTTTAGAGAAGAGAATTTGCGAACTCCATTCCTACGACGTTCCAGAAATCATTGCGCTCCCGGTTGTTGCAGGTTCTCAGCCCTACCTCCAGTGGATTGCCGATCAGGTGAAGTACTAAGGCTGGCATTCTATAACGTCAAATCAATGTCAACAAATGGTTCTGTAACTCGAAGAGGAATTTCAATTGCCCTAACTATCCTGATTGCGACAGGATTAACAATATATTCATTACGCTACAAACAGCCCACTAACTGCCAGCAATTGTGCACACACGAACCTTGTCAAGTTGGTCAATGTAAATTTGGCGAGCAAAGAGCAGGCTTTCCATTACCAATCGTGCGGGATAAGGAAGGAGGTTCTCCCACAACTGGTTGGGGTAAGGTTGGTTCGGAGGATTACATTTATGGAAATCTTGTAACATTCGCCCTGAATATTACGTTCTATAGTCTTCTGTTATGGTTATTTTGGAGAGTTATCGTTCTTAGCAAACGTCTTATAGGACGGTGAGGGTATTGGAGTTGATACGACTCAACACTGATTGAGGTATGTCATCTACATAAAGCCGAAATCTTCTCATTAAATCAAACCAACGAACAACAAGCTTTTTTTAACTTTCTGTCACTATAGAAAGCAATTACTAGAAATTTAGAAATTAATCTCGCGCCATATGCTCAATAAGTACAACAAGGAGATTTTACGAGTTATCCTGGCTGTTTCAATAATCACCCTTGGCATTTTGCATTTTGTCAAGTCAGAGCCGTTTGTGAAGATCATGCCGCCTTATCTGCCTTACCATTTAGAGTTGGTTTATATCAGCGGATTTTTTGAGATTTTGGGCGGAATTGGGCTTTTGGTGCCTCCAGTAAGTCGGGCAGCCGCTTGGGGACTGTTTGCGCTATTTATTGCGGTGTTTCCTGCCAATATAAATATGGCAGTTAATCAAATTCATCTAGACGGTATACCAGACTCTCCCTGGTTTCAGATCATTCGGCTTCCTTTGCAAGCGGTTTTACTTGCCTGGGCATGGTGGTACACTAAACCGCCAGAAGATCCAAAAATTCAAGCTTCTATAATTCCAGGTCTACCCCGTTCTTAAGACTTCCCTGTTCTGGGCAGATAGTGGGTGTTTGGGGAAGGATGGCGGCAAAAAGGGTGATGTTCTTTGTGTAGGAGAGGTTAGGGCGATCGCTTCTGTGAGGAAATTAACTTTAATGCTTTTCAAGGATTCAACCTCACTTAGTAGACCTCTTAATTTAATCGCCGTGCTGATTCTTGTCCGTTTTCCCCTTACCATTGCGGTTATCCTGCATCGCCATGTCCGTCTGATGTTTCAGCCAGCCTTCGAGTCCGTCAGATAGCCGAGAGAGAGACTCTGCCAACTGCGGAGAAAGCTCAATGGGTAAGCTACCAGAACGAACGTGCAAGTCTTGCTGGGGAAAGGGAATTTCAATCTCGCGATTGCGGAGAATTGCCTCAATCCGAAAGTAGATGTCACTTTTGATGCGGAATTGCTTGCGCGGTTCACATATCCAAATGAGCAAATTAAATTTCAACGAACTCTCACCAAAGCCCTCAAAAAAGACTTTCGGTGTAGGTTCAGACAAGACATCGGGATGTTCTTTTACCGCATCAATCAAAGCAATGCGTACAGCGCTTGAGTTTGAACCATAGGCGACACCAACAGGGAGTCGTAGGCGAGCAATGGGGGTTCTGTGAGTCCAGTTGATTACTTCTGACTCTAAAAAGCGAGAATTTGGCACAATGATGGATAAATCATCTAGGGTGACAATTTCTGTGCTGCGGACGCCAATTCGTTCCACTGTACCGAGCAACTCGCCTAGCTCAACGAAGTCACCGACTTGAATTGGGCGCTCAAAAATTACCACCAAACCGCTAATAAATTCTTTGGCGATTCCTTGCAAGCCAAGACCAACCCCCACACCCAGGACGCTAGCAAAGATTGCTAGGGTACTAAGGTCTAATCCCCAGATTTGTAAAACAACAATCGTGCCGATGAAAATCAGAGAGTAGTTGGCAACTACGGCAATGGTTTCTTGGGAACCGCGACTTAATCCGGTCAAATTTAAGACTCGCGATCGCAATAATTTTTTTGCCGTTCTCGTTAAGACAAATAGACCGACAAACAGCCCGATCAGAATTAAAATATCAAGAACCGAGTAGGACTCCTGCCCTAGAGGAATGAAGGGTGAGGTAAGGGTAAAGGTGATGGAATCGACAACACTACGACTCCATTCCCGCGTTTGAGGAAATAAATTTGTGATGTAGAGGGTTGTGGCGAACCAAATGGCGGCACGGATAACCGATAGAATAACCTGCACCGTCTTTTTCACACTTTTGGACGGTTGGGAGTCGTTGGACTCTCTGATTTCTGCAGGAAGTAACGGCTGTAGCCAATGTTGCCAAATCCAACTCAACACCCAACTCAGGGCGAGTGCTAATAACAAGCAGCCAATACTGATTAAGACTTTCTGTGTCAGGTACTCAACGCTACGCTCTCGCTGGGCACGAGCGAGAGCCACTTGTAGTTCTCTCCTCCATTGGATGGCTTGCTCCTCAATGGTGCGTCCTGGAGGAGCATCTGCCGATGTCACCGACAACAAATGACCGCCATTGATCAAAATGACAGGCAAATCCTGACGTTCTTCGATTTCTACGCGCACGGGTTCGTCTGCTTGAATCGTTCCACGGAGAAAACGATTCGCTTCGGCGGCGCGTTCTTGAGCCGTGTATTGCCCGGATTGGCTGACATCAAACAATCGTCGTCCATCCAGGGTGACGGGAGCAGTAGTTGCTCTTTGGGCTAATGCGGGTACGGCGATGAGGATAAATCCCAGCGCCACCGCCACAATAATCAGTTGCAGGATTCGGCTCAGGAGAGACTGAAAGCGTAAAAAGCGATTCATAAACAGTTATTAGAGATTGGGAATTGGGGATTGGGGGATGAGGAAGAATCGCCCCAGTCCCCCATCGCAAACACTGGTTATTTAAACAGAGTAACTAGCTGTACAGCGGCTTAGTAAACTTAGTCTTATTTCACTGAAGCGTTGTTTCCCTTTCGTCTTTCACACAAATCCTGACTGCGTAGAGAACTAGCGCTTCAGTGAAACCGTATCCGCAGCTTTCTCCTCAGATGGGGAAAGGGAAGCGATCGCATTTTGCTGCTGTTCTGCCTGTTGTTTGGGCTGTAAGTAGAGGTTTTCTAGTAAAACCGCTCCACCCGCCACCCAAGGCGGGACAATCAACGCGCCAACAATCCCCAAAACCTGCGTCCCTCCCAATACTGCCAGCAGTTGATACAACGGGTGAACCTTCACCGAAGGGCCAACTAGCAAGGGGTCAAGGACATAAGTCTCTAGATTTTGGATAATCGCAAACAGCAGCAGCACCCACCCGAAAGTCAACCCCTCGTGAGAGATCGCCACAATCAGCGCCGGAATCGCCCCCAAAATCGGCCCGACGAAGGGAATCAAATTGGTGAAGCCCGCAATCACTCCCAAGCCCAGGGCAAACTCCGATAGTCCCAAGATTCTCAAACCCAAGGTAATAGCTATACCCAAAATTCCAGAAACGAGAACCCGTCCCTGAATATAACTCCCCATGCGTTTGCTTACTGGTACCACCTGTGCTGCCAAATGCTGATTCCAGGGGTAGGGGAAGAGGCTAATCAAACCGCTAATTAAGTTCTTACTCCCTACCAACATATAGCCCGAAAGCAGCAACGCCAGAATTATGCTAAGAACCCCACCAACAATCCCTCTAGTAACGCTGTAGGAACGTATCGCTACCTGTTGGCTAGAACGAATTATCCAAGATGTCAGCGCTTGAGTATCAAACAGCTGACTGATGGGACTAACGGTTTCTGGGTCAGTCACTCCCAGACGAATTGCCAAGTTTTCTATCAAAATCCAGAGATTTTCCAGGTAAGTTGGCAGTCTCCGGATCAAGCGTTCAATCTGCTCAACAACCGTCGGACCAATTAAAATCCCGGCTCCCGTTATACCGCCAATCAACGCTAAATAAACAGTAACGACGGCTAGCCAACGAGGTAGCCGTAACCTTTCGGCTCCATTAACAATGGGAGCCAATGCCGCCGCTAGTACCACTGCAATCATCAACGTTACTAGCAGACTTCGTAACTGCCAGAGTAAGAGGGTGCTGCCAATTACCCCCACAATCAAGAGCAGGTTAGATAAAGAAATAACAAAGCGCTGCTTAGGCATGTTGTTCAAGTTAACCGCTTCCTCAATTATGAAGTTTTTCGACAATCCCAGTTTAGTTATGACGCCAGCGAGTAACACCACCCGGTTGGTCGATGAGGGTAATACCTTGGGACTGGAGTTGATCTCGGATGCGATCGCTCATCTCAAAATCCTTTCCCTTCCGCGCCTCAGTCCGTTGCTGAATCAGCGCTTCAATCTCTGTATCGCTCAATCCCGATCCGATTTCCTTCACCCCCTCTGGCTTGGCTTCCAACCCGAAAACTTGTGCTAGATCCACCAGGGTTTGCCAGAGCATTTGCAACTCTGGCGCTGGCATTTCAGGTTTTCCCTGATGGGTCAGCAGATTCCGCTCTCGGACTAGCTCCTTCGCCATTTCAAACAAAACTGCTAATCCCCCAGCAAAATTCAAATCTTCATCCACTGCTTCTTGAAAGCGTTTCACATAAGGATTAGGGCTTGTAGCCCCTTTTGAAGGGGAGGATGAATCTTGCCATCCCAACACAGAGGCGCACTGCTCCCCAAACAGTAACCCCTCTTTGAGGGTATTCCAGCCGTTAGTTGCTGCCTCAATCACCTGATCGGTAAAATCAATCGGCTTGCGATAATTTGCTTGCAGCACAAACAACCGCACTGCCATTGAGTCAGTTCCTTTGTCTAGCAAATCGCGAATTGTAATAAAATTGCCCAAAGTTTTAGACATCTTCTCTCCATCCACCGTTACCATGCCGCTGTGCATCCAGTAACGTGCCAAGGGCTTACCTGTAACGGCTTCCGACTGGGCGATTTCATTTTCGTGGTGGGGAAAAATCAAATCCGCCCCACCCGTATGAATGTCAATCGTTTCCCCTAAATCATCTCGAACCATTGCCGAGCATTCAATATGCCAGCCAGGACGCCCCGCACCCCAAGGAGACGAGAAGGCAGGTTCCCCTGGTTTCGCCCCTTTCCACAAAGCAAAATCAAAGGGGTCTCTTTTCTTAGAGCCACTGGGATCTTCGGCATCCACTCGCCCACTCGCCCCCGCTTGCAAGTCTTCTAACTTGCGTCCCGAAAGCTTGCCATACGGATCAAAGCGTCGCACCGCATAGTAAACATCCCCATCGGCTGGGTAAGCGTAATTTTTTTGTTCTAACTCGTAAATTAGTTGCTTGATGCCATCTAGGGTATGGGTTGCACGGGGATAGGCATCCGCTTCCATGACATGCAACCGCGCCATATCCTCAAAATATGCCTGAATGAAGCGATCGGAAATCACTTCCATCGAAACGCCTTCTTTTATCGCCCGATTGAGAATTTTGTCATCGATATCAGTAAAATTCTGCACGTAGCGCACATCGTATCCTCGCCATTGCAGGTAACGGCGAGCCGTATCCCAGATAATGCAAGTTCTGGCATGACCCAAGTGACAGTAGTCATACACTGTGATGCCGCAGCAATACATTTTGACTTTACCGGGTTCTAGTGGCTCAAACGGTTCCTTGCGACGAGTCAGCGTATTGTAAAGCGTTAGGGTCATGTCACAGCAGCGAATAAATCAGCAGCGGATGGATAAGCAATAATAGGGACAGGCAAAGGATGTGATTAAAACATCCCCCTGTCGATATTAATAGCATTTGTAGCTATCCTTTAATATTCTGACGTTCTCGCATCTTGTCATTATGCAATCAACACCTACTCAAGCCGCCTCCTCACAAGGCATAGACCTCCCTAAGCAAGGCTTACCCGTAACCATCATCACTGGTTTTCTTGGTAGTGGCAAAACCACACTACTCAACCACATATTGACCAATCAGCAGGGCATCAAAACCGCTGTGTTGGTTAATGAATTTGGTGAGATTGGCATTGACAATGAGCTGATTGTCACCACGGGTGAGGACATGGTGGAGCTAAACAACGGCTGTGTTTGCTGCACCATCAATAATGACTTGGTTGAAGCCGTTTACAAAGTCTTAGAACGCCAAGACAAAATTGATTATCTGGTTGTAGAAACAACAGGTTTAGCTGACCCCCTACCCGTTGCTCTCACCTTCCTGGGAACCGAATTGCGAGATATGACTCGCCTAGATTCGATTGTTACGGTGGTAGACTCAGAAAATTTTAGCCTCGACTTGTTTAACAGCGAAGCGGCTTACAGCCAGATTGCTTACGGCGACATTATCCTGCTCAATAAGATCGATCTGGTTGATGAAGCGGATGTCGATGCTCTGGAACTCAGAATTAGAGACATCAAAGCGGGATCGCGAATTCTCCGCACAACTAATGCTCAGGTTCCTCTACCTCTGATTCTCAGTGTCGGTCTGTTTGAGACGGACAAGCATTTTAGTTCCGACGCTCACGACCATGACCATCATGATCACGCTCATGACCATGACCACGACCACGACCATCATGACCACGAGCATCACGACCATCACTCCCATCACTTAGAAAATGACGGCTTTACCTCCCTATCCTTCCAAAGTGAAAAGCCGTTAGCGATTAGGAAGTTTCAGAATTTCCTAGATAACCAATTGCCCTCAAATGTGTTCCGTGCAAAAGGGATTCTCTGGTTTGATGAAAGCCCTAACCGCCACATTTTCCACCTCAGTGGCAAGCGTTTCACGATTGAGGACGATGAGTGGAAAGGAGAACCGAAAAATCAGATCGTGCTGATTGGTCAGGGTTTAGACCACGATACTTTGCGCGAACAACTGCAAAAGTGTGTCTGTTTCCCTTCCACCAATCGTGGGAAAGGGTTTGGGAAGTAGCTCGGTGGAGCGAAGGCTACAGTAAGTCAGTCTGATGGTGGGTTAGGCAAACTATAACCCACCCGACGAATCTAGCCTCTAGTTCCTAACTCCTAAACCATGCGCGTTATTATCCAGCGAGTAACAGCCTCAAAAGTTGAGGTAGCAGGTACTGTCGTCGGTCAAATTGGACGAGGGCTAAATTTGCTTGTCGGTATTGCTGAGACGGATACCCAGACAGAAGTTGACTGGATAGTGCGAAAGTGTCTGGACTTGCGGTTATTTCCTGCTCAGGACAAGGGAAACGACCGCGGGGAAAAGTCTGTCTTGGATATTGAGGGAGAGTTGCTGGTAATTAGCCAGTTTACCCTCTATGGCAATTGTCGCAAAGGTCGCCGTCCTTCCTTTGACCGTTCTGCGGCTCCTGAACGCGCCCAAAAACTGTATGACCAATTTGTGGCGCAGTTGCGGCAAAGTGGCTTGCGGGTGGAAACAGGTCAGTTTGGAGCGATGATGCAAGTTTCCATTGAGAATGATGGGCCGGTGACGCTGATTCTAGAGCGAGAGTCGGCGCTTAACTGAAACCCTATCTGATGAGAAGATGGTTTTATAACCAACTATCAAGATTAACTAAAAGGGATTCGTAATGGCACAAATTCAGTTTTCTAAAGGCATTAACGAAGACGTTATACCAGATATCCGTTTGACTCGTTCCAAAAATGGTAGTGGTGGCACGGCTACATTCACCTTTGAAAGCCCCAGTGCCTTCAATAGTGATACATCTGAAGATATTACTGGGATGTACATGATTGATGAGGAAGGGGAAATTGTCACCCGCGAGGTGAAGGGTGTTTTTGTGAATGGTCAGGCAAAAGATATCAAAGCGATTCACTTGATGACAACTCCTGCTGAATGGGAGCGCTTCCTACGTTTTATGGAGCGATATGCCAAGGAGCATGGTTTGGAATTTACTAAATCATAATTAGTCCTGATTCAGTAGGAATCGTTGAAGGTTGACAGGTTGAAAGTTCTAACATTCCAGCTTTTAACCTGTATAACTTCTAACCCTTGAAGGACAACTGGCAATAGTACCTATGATGCACCAGCCTCATCCTGATTCGACAGCGATCGCCATAAGTTGTGCAGTGATTACGGTAAGCGATACGCGATCGCCCCAAACAGACCGCAGTGGTCAATTGATTCAGCAGTTACTAGTTGAGGCGGGTCATCAGGTAGGAGTCTATGAGATTCTCAAAGATGAACCGAGGCAAATTCAGGCACAACTGACTACCCTAGGGGGACGAGCAGACTTAGATGCCTTGATTTTCAATGGCGGTACGGGTATTGCCCCTCGCGACACAACTTACGATGCTCTCGAACGCTTATTAGAAAAGACGTTGCCGGGATTTGGAGAGTTGTTTCGGTTCTTGAGCTACCAAGAAATCGGCACGAGGGCGATCGCCTCTCGTGCCGTTGCAGGAATCTATCAAAAAAAGCTGGTCTTCTCACTTCCTGGCTCTAGCAATGCTGTCCAACTCGCAATCAAAAAGCTCATCTTACCGGAACTGGTTCATTTGGTAACACAACTGCGAACTGGATAGTTTGCTAAAACGGGTACATTGCTACCCTCAAAATTAATCCACCTTAAACTCCCACGTTCGGCTGATTAGCGGATACTGATCGGTCTGACAGGCGCGATAACAGTTCGACCAGCAACATCAGTGGCTAACACCGAAACCGCTTGTTTGTAGTGCGGGTCATCATTCGTGGCAACCAACGTTGGCTGCAATGACAATCGCTGCACTTGTTCGCGGCTCAAGTCGAGCTTTACATCCGGTGTAATGCCTTTATGACTAATATCCGTGCCGTTGGGGGTGTAGTAGTGAGCAACCGTTACTGCTAAACCAGAACCGTCAGAAAGCGGATGAACAGACTGCACTAATGCCTTACCAAAGGTTTGAGAACCAATCACCTTGGCGCGGCGGTTGTCTTGCAGAGCACCGGAGAGAATTTCACTAGCGCTTGCCGAGTCCCCGTCCACTAAAACTGCCAAAGGTCGTTTAGTCAGGGCGGTGCGGTTTGCTGTGAATTCCTGCTTACCTCCCTTGCGGTCTGTGGTGCGAACAACAGTACCCGACTCTAGCCACATCCGGGCAATCTCAATACTGGAATGGAGCAAACCACCGGGATTGCCTCTTAAGTCGAGAACATAAGCATCTACCTTCTGATTATCCAAGGAGGAGATTGCCCGCTGCATTTGTTCTGCCGCGTGGGAGCTAAACTCCGTCAAGCGGATATAGCCCACCCGCAGTTGACCTTCTTGCTTCAGGGTGTAGTGAACGGAGGGTAGTTCGATGTTGGCACGGGTCAGAGAGACCTCAAAAGGACTACTAGCCGTCCGGGAAATCTTCAACTTAATCGGTAGTCCAGGTTCCCCCCGAATCAGACTGGAGGCTTCCTCGACGGTCATTCCTTTTGTCAGTTTGCCATCAATTTCCAGAATCTCATCTCCGGCTTTGATCCCCGCTGCAAACGCCGGAGAATCCGGTAGCGGTTCAACCACCGTTAGCGTTTGTGTTTTAGTATTCACTTCCATCCGAATCCCCACCCCGGAAAGCTCGCCCGCCGTTTGGCTCGTGAGCGCTTGATATTGTTCCGGATCAAGAAAGCGGGTATAGGGGTCGCCTAATCTTTCTAAAGCTTCGCGAACTGCCGTGTACGCTTGTGCCCTAGAGGTGTAGTTTTTGCTCAGTAAAGTTTGCCTCGTTGCTTGCCAATCAACTTGGTTAAAGGAGGGATCGACATATTCGCGATTAACCAGTTGCCAAACTTCATCGACAATATTTTTAGGGCTGTCTTGAAGGGCGGCAACGACTGAACGGCACCAGATTGGGCCAAACAAAGACAAAGCGGCTGTTGTGGCAAGCGCTCCAGTAAATACAGCGCCTCTGAGGAATTGGAAGTGTTTTGGGGATTGGTTCATGAAGAGTGGCTGATGGAGAGTGGCTGAAACGGGGGAGTTTAAATAACTACATAGCTATTTAGAGAAGCAGACAGTTGAAGGGATACCCGGCTCTGGAACTGGTGCACTTAGATTTACTTTGCTGCGATCGCACGGATAAAGCTGGCAACACCCTAGCTTCAAGATACTTAAAATGCCAAGACAAGTAACAGGAATTTTGTGCCAGTTTACTCAGTGTCCCGATTATCTAGACAATACTGCCAAAAGACAAGGTTGACTGAAGCGTAAGGTTAATTAATCGTTATGAAGCATCGTAGTCACAAAAATCAATCCCCACGAGTCAAACCTCGCCGACGTTTGCTCCTCGTGGGGCTATCGAGCTTCAGTGTCCTCCTTTGTGGTTGGTTGTTGATTAAGGCTTTGACCTTGTGGTCAGCCGCATCAGCCCCCGTAGATACTTTTTTTGTTTTGGGGGGGAGTATTCGTCGAGAAATCTACGTCGCGCAACTGGCAAAACAGCACCCTGATACGCGAGTTTTAATTTCTCAAGGCTCAAAAGACCCTTGCATTTTGCAGCTTTTTCAGCGGGAAAATGCACCAATCCCTCAGGTTTGGTTAGAAAAGTGTGCTAAATCTACCTTTGAGAACTTCTACTTTAATATCCCAATTTTGCATCAATGGGGCGTTCGTAAAGTTAAATTAATCACTTCCCCCACTCACATGCCACGCGCCCAGTGGCTAGCGAGGATTCTTTTGGGGGCACATGGGATCTGGGTAGAAACAGATCTTGTGGAGGAGCAAGGCATTCCCGGCAATCGCGAGAGTTGGTTAAAAACAGGGCTAGACGTGGCTCGTAGCGTGATCTGGGCAGGGCTAAGTCAGGTAATTCACCCCCGCTGCTCCGAGGTGATTCCGCTTTCTTCTGTAGATCTAGAAGCATGGCGCAGCTCAGGCTTTAAGTGCGAGCGTCAAGGAGGATTGGATTGATAGGGAGCGGGGGAGCGTGGGTGCAGGGGAGCGGGGGTGCAGGGGTGCAGGGGAGAGGAAGAGAACCAATAACCCCTTTCATCCTTCATACTTCACCCTTCATACTTCATCCTTTCTCCCCAACTACCTCAGCAATGCGGCGATACCTTGCCAGGACTAACTCGTAGCTACCGTAGGCAATTAGACCGAGGGCGACAATGCCTAGGAGGATTAGACCAAAGGGTTGTCTGGCGATCGCTTCTAGTGCGCCTTCTAATCCTTTGGCGGCTTCGGGATCGTACTGGAGGGCGGCTTGAATCAAAAAACTGCCAGTTACGCCGGAAATCGCACCCCGAGCTGTAAAACCAAGCCTGCCGAGGCGGATTGCCCAGACTTGCTCAATTTTGCTCATCTCAATCAGCTTGAAGAAATTTTGGAAGTCAGCTTTATAAACGCGGTAGAAGTACGATAGGCTAACGGCGATCGCAGAAACTCCCATCCCTATCACTAGCCAACGACCAAAAGGCTGGGCGAGCAATTTTGCTGTCCAGGCTATCGAGGATGCCTCATCCGTTTCACCATCATCCAAACCTGTAAGGATCTTAGTAGCAGCAATGGCTAAACCCACATGAGTTAGACCACTGACGGCAAATCCCAGGCGCGGGATGATGCGCTTGGGACTAAATTCCTGGTATTCGGGGTCTAAGATTGCTTGTACGAATCGCCAGATGGCATAGCCGACTAAACTGGCAGCAATAGCGATGAGTATAAACTCCCCAAAGGGCTGCATCATAATCGCTTTGAGTGCGCCCTTTATATTGGTGAATTGACCGCCAATTCCTAAGGAAACTTGAGCTGCCAGTAAACCAATGGTGACGTAGACTACTCCCCTAGCGGCATAGCCAGACCGTGCCAGTTTTTCAAGCAAGGGACTGGACACCACCTTTTTTGCGGCGATTTTTGCTTGTTTTTCGACTTGAGGGACGGTTAATCCGTTTTGCTCCATTGTTGACAGCTAATAACTAATCCTCACGTTAGCAGCTATTGATTCAATAGAGTTTGTGCTGCCATGCTTTGGATGGTGGACAGAGGAACTTGAGAGAAATACCGACGGCGGAATTGTTCTTCTTTGATGGCGGCGAGGAAGGTGAGGATAGTGTCATGAGTGACATCGGCAGTGCCACCAGAAGCCTGCCAACTGACTTGTATAGCCCAATCTTGGTGTTTTACCTGAAAACCGAGGTGAGAAAGTGCCTGAAGTCCGAGGTGAAGGCTGCGATCGCTTAAATCTAACTTCTCACTCAGTTGCGCTAAGGTGGCAGACTCCCCCGTGCGGCTGAGGTATTTAGCAATGCCGATCAGTTGTTCCCAAACGTCGCGGGGAGAAGGTGGTTCAGGAGGGGAATAGGCGATCGCTAAAGGACGTTCTGACTGCGTTGCCCGTCGAAACCAAACTTGCAACTCATCCCAACTACTAGGGCATTCTTTCAAAATGATGTAGTTAGAAGCCTGAACACTCAATAAATCCTCTTCCTCACGCCAGTCTAAAATCCACTCTTGCTGAGTGGAACGGTTAAACCCATTAGCGCCCAAGCGAGGTTGCACCGCCAAAAGACGCACTTCCGTCCGTTTTTTATAGTTGTTATAGTCCAGCTCTACAATGGCATCGCATCTCCCTTTTGGTAGCTCATCTTGGTAGTGTCCCCACCAGATACCAGCAAAAGCTTCAGGGCTAGAGTCGTCCCATATTTCAAATTCAGTTTTGATGTACTGAACTTTGCGCCCCTTTACATCTTGAGTATTGCGATTCCAAACATTACTAAACCAACAGTTCTCAATCAGCAACTTGGGGACAGGATTGCCCATACCGCAGGGTTCAAGGAGTTTTAATTCTCGGAATAATTCTTTGCTCAACTCTGCCACAGGAACGACCAAATCGGCGGTCATCGTTGGCTTACCCGTAATAACGCCTTGTTGCCGTAGTTGTTGATTGATCGCTTCTGTAAATAAAGGGATATTCTCTGCGGGTAAACTTAATCCGGCGGCGAAGGGATGTCCCCCAAAACGATGCAGCAGGTGCTCTTGGGACTTCACCAACTGGTAAAGGTCGATTTGATTGACAGAACGGGCAGAACCGCGTGCCAAGATCTCTCCGGCGTCGGTCATCGGTCGTTCAGAGTCAAAAGCATCCGCCGTGAAATTGTCGGCTGTGCTTAACAGGATGGTGGGGCGTCCGTATTCTTGGGCAATTTGTCCGGCGACTAAACCCAGGACACCCGGTTGCCATTGTTCGTCACAGAGGACGATGACGCTAGTCGTGGAAAGGTCGAGTTGAGCAAGTTTTTGTTGGACTTGCTGCATGACATCTTTTTGCAAAGACTTGCGGCGGGCGTTGGCGAGTTCGGTATCCCATGCCAACTCGTGACAGCGCTGTTCGTCGCGGCTGGTGAGGAGTTCTACGCAGAAGGAGGCGTCGCCCTGAATGCGGCTGACGGCGTTGATGCGGGGCCCAATTCCAAAGGAAATATCCGTCGGGCGATCGCCACTGCGTTGACACAGTTCTAGCAGACGCGTTACCCCCGGACGTCGTTGGGAAATTGGCAGGGATTCCAAATTCTTTTGCAACCGTCCAATCCCCAATTGCGCCAGATAGCGACAATCACCACTCAGTTGCACCAAGTCAGCAATTAACCCAATTGCCACCAGATCTAACAAATTCTCTAACGGCTGTTTGGGCACATCTGGCATCGCAGAGTAGAGGGCTTCTACCAGTTTGTAGGCAACAGCAACGCCAGAAAGATGAAAGAGTTGATGGTCTTCGGCGAAATAGCGGGGGTTAATAATGGCGACAACGGGGGGACGTTCTGGGGGCAAGGTATGGTGGTCGGTGATAATCACCCCCATGCCTAAACTCTCGGCATAGTCGATTTCACTAAGGTTAGTGCTGCCCGTGTCGCAGGTGACGATTAGGGTGACTCCCTGGCTGGCGAGGGCGTCAATGCCTCGGTTGTTGAGTCCGTGGGATTCTGTGAGGCGATTGGGAATGTAGTAAGTTAGGGCTGAGTGCTGAGTACTGAGTCCTGAGTTGGGGATTGCAGATGGCGATGTTGGACGCTGCGGGAGAAACTGTCCTAAGCCTTCCCAAAGTACCGCTGTTGAAGTGATGCCATCGGCGTCAAAGTCTCCCCAAACGGCAACTTTTTCCCGGCGATCGCGGGCTTGTTGTAAGCGTTCCACTGCCCAGTGCATTTCCTGCCCAAAGGCGAAGGGGCTGGCGGGTTTATACAATTTTGGGTCTAAAAAGCCTGCTAACTGTTCTGGGTCTTGAATGCCTCGTTGCCACAGCAATTGCGCCGCATAACGTCCGTCTGAGGTGGGAGAGTGGCGTTTGACAGCATCAATAAACCACTGCGGTAAGTGAGGCGGTGGCGAGACTTGCCATTGAAGTTGCGGCTCAGGCATTTTAGGGGGCAATTTAGAACAAAGGAACTACTACCCAGTATGTTTGTATTTTAGGACGAATGGATGTTAAAGCGCGATCGCGCTATCGTTACCCAACTAAAATAGTTACACAATTACCTGCCTACTGACTGATGAACACCACAGAAGCTCGCAACCAACTTAAGCAATATATTGAGCAGTTATCACCTGAGAGATTGCAGGTTGCTACTGATTTTCTAGCTTATCTGGTAGAACGAGAAAGTAATGAGGCAACTGAGGAATTATTAGCTATTTCAGGTTTTAAGGAAGCGTTTGATAAGGCGAAAAAAGATATTGCAGAAGGAAAGGTGACTCCGGTTGACCGACTCAAACGAAAATATTGATTTATATTAAGTTGTTGTCAGTCGTGAGGCACAGGAGTTTTTTGAAGGAACGTCAGCGTCTCTTCAGCGAAAGCTAGATTGATGCTTTGATAGGCTAAAAATGGAGCCTCTGCTAATTCTGGAAAGTTAAAACAAGCTCAAGTTTTACTGAATACACTGCCACTCACGAGCATCAATAACCTGAGACAAATGCCCTACATTCGTTGTGGCGATTATAACTTCATTCTCTTGATTTTCTTCTAATTTTGCTTGAGCTGCCAAGATCACATCTCCATCAAGGGCTTTGGGATCTGCGGTTGGTTGCCCTCTCATTCGTGCTTCAGCCCATAACTGAGCTGCTAAAAGCATCGTTTCTGTGGTAATAGGAAAATATGTAATTGCTGCTTTGAGTTGGTCTAGTCTTTTTACCCCTGCTACCTTATTCGCCCGCAGTAATTCCCGCCGCACTTCGTAATCAGCAATTTCTGGCAACACAACTTCATAGCCTTTCAACGGCAAAGAATCTAACCAAAGTTTGCACTCTTTACAGGTAGAGGAATTTTTAGGGTTAGTGACCATTCCTAATGGACCAGAGTCCAGCATAACAATTTTGCTCATGGAAACAATGGACGATTAGAAGGTCGATCTTCATCAAGTACTTGACGGAGATATTCCCAAGTTTCCGTTTGTTCTTGTTCATCTCCCTCCTCTAGCCATAACTTAGTGAGTTCGCTCAAAGCTTTATGTTGCTCTGCTAGGCGGGTAGTTTCTTCCGTTTCAGCAGACAAGTATTGCTTTGATGCTACTTCTTCAGTAAAACGAGATAAATCTATCCGCTGATACCTATCTCTTGAAGTTGCACTCCTTGGATATCTATTTGTTAGAGGTGTATACCTTTGCATAGTAAT
Source organism: Kastovskya adunca (assembly GCF_059505785.1). NCBI lineage: Bacteria > Bacillati > Cyanobacteriota > Cyanophyceae > Coleofasciculales > Coleofasciculaceae > Kastovskya > Kastovskya adunca. Next base: position 41,207 of record NZ_JCACLG010000019.1, read on the forward strand.
TTGTTGCATTTTTCTAATTATTCTTAGCAAATGCTCAGGTTTTAGTTGCAGATCGATTGGAATAATTATCTGTCCATTGGGATGCGTCCAAACTATACTATTTTCTCTTATAGATTTACGAAATCCTAAATTAGTAGCAATCGGTTCAAGCTCTTGCATTAGTTGAGCAGAAGTTAACATTTTTGTTATTACCTTTTAGTTGCCGACGTAAATGCTTCTAAAAATCTTAATTTCTACAATTCATAGGGTGCTATCCCAAGTTTAACCTCTAAATTTGGGATAGCAAGATAGCAATAGTAAGGGGAGCAACTGCCCACCCTAGCTTCATTATCGACTCGCTGCTGTCGGCATCCCCAGAATATCCTCAATTCTGGGCATTTCTTCCAACGGAATCACCCGTCCCTCATCCTCGAAACCTTCAATTTGATCGAAGTTCAAATACCGATACAAATCGCCTGCGAAAGGATTAAGTTTTTCCGCCACAATCTCCATGTATTCTTCAACCGTGGGAATTCTTCCTAATAGCGCACAAACCGCCGCCAATTCCGCAGAACCGAGATAAACCCGCGCATCTTTCCCCATGCGGTTGTTGAAGTTACGAGTAGAGGTAGAAAACACTGTTGCGCCATCTTCTACCCGTGCTTGGTTACCCATGCAGAGAGAACATCCTGGCATTTCCGTTCTGGCACTTGCCGCGTTAAAGATATCGTAAATACCTTCTGCCCGCAGTTGTTGCTCATCCATGCGAGTGGGAGGACAAATCCAAAGGCGCACCTTCACCTTACCCGCCCCTTCTAACACCTTGGCAGCAGCGCGGTAATGACCGATATTGGTCATGCAGGAACCGATGAACACCTCATCAATCTTGTCCCCAGCACACTCGGACATTAACTTAACGTTATCTGGGTCGTTCGGTGCAGCAACGATAGGTTCTTTGATTTCGTTGAGGTCGATTTCCAGGATATCGGCGTACTCTGCATTCGCATCCGCCGACATCAGCTGAGAATTTTTCAACCACTCCTCCATCTTGGCAACCCGACGCATCATAGTGCGCTCATCCTTGTAGCCTCGTGCAACCAGATTCGTTAGCAGGGCGACATTAGAACGGAGATACTCGGCAACGGTTTCCTCACTCAGCTTGATGGTGGAACCGGAACAGGAACGTTCAGCCGTCGCATCAGTGAGTTCAAAGGCTTGTTCTACTTTCAAATCCGGCAAGCCTTCCATTTCCATAATCCGCCCAGAGAAGAGATTTTTCTTATTCTGCTTCTCAACGGTTAGCTTGCCTTCTTGGATGGCGACGTAGGGGATGGCGTTGACGATATCCCGTAGAGTAACACCGGGTTGCAATTCCCCTGTGAAACGCACGAGAACGGATTCGGGCATATCTAAAGGCATCACACCTAAGGCGGCAGCAAAGGCAACTAACCCAGAACCCGCCGGGAAGGAAATTCCCAAGGGGAAGCGGGTGTGGGAGTCGCCCCCCGTACCGACGGTATCGGGTAGCAGCATCCGGTTTAGCCAGGAGTGGATAATGCCATCGCCAGGACGCAAAGCGACGCCGCCACGAGTCGCGAAGAAGTCGGGTAAGTCTTGATGCGTCTTAACATCAACGGGTTTGGGATAAGCGGCGGTATGGCAGAAGGATTGCAGAGTTAAGTCAGCGCTGAAGCCAAGACAGGCGAGTTCTTTGAGTTCGTCCCGCGTCATTGGCCCCGTGGTATCTTGAGAGCCAACGGTGGTCATGATCGGTTCGCAGGAGGTGCCAGGGCGCACGCCGGGGAGTCCGCAAGCTTTCCCTACCATTTTCTGCGCTAGGGTGAAGCCTTTGCCTGTGTCCGCCGGGGCGCTAGGACGGATGAAGAGGGGGCTAGGTTCTAATCCTAGGGCGGCACGGGTTTTATCGGTGAGGGAACGTCCAATTAGTAGGGGGATGCGTCCACCTGCACGAACTTCATCGGTAATGGTTTCAGGTTTGAGGGTGAAGGTGGAAATGACTTCTCCAGCTTCGTTTGTGATTTCGCCTTTATAAGGATGAATGGTGATTACATCCCCAGTTTCCATTTGGGTGACATCGCACTCGATGGGTAAGGCACCAGAGTCTTCAGCGGTATTAAAGAAGATAGGCGCGATCGCATTACCCAAAATATAACCCCCTGCCCGCTTATTAGGTACGAAGGGAATATCTTGCCCAATATGCCACAATACGGAGTTAATCGCTGACTTGCGAGAGGAACCCGTACCCACAACATCGCCGACATAAGCAACGGGATGCCCTTTTTCCTTGAGCTTGCTAATGGTTTCCAATCCCTCCGGCATCAGAGATTCCAGCATTGCCAGGGCGTGTAAGGGAATATCGGGGCGTGTGGTGGCGTGGGTGGCGGGAGACAAGTCATCTGTATTTGTCTCTCCCGGTACTTTGAACACCGTCACCGTTATGGTTTCTGGTAATGACGGACGGGCGGTAAACCACTCGGCGGCTGCCCAAGAGTCAATCACTAACTTGGCGTAGCTATTGGTTTTTGATAGCTCGTAGACATCGTTGAAGGCGTCATAAACCAACATGATTTTGCTCAACTGGGCGGCGGCTGCACCCGCTAACTCGCTGTCGCTATTGAGCAAATCTATTAACGATTGGACATTGTAGCCGCCGACCATTGTCCCCAAGAGTTCAATGGCTTCGATGGGTTTGAGTAAGGGGCAACTCACTTCACCTTTGGCAATGGTGGTGAGAAATGAGGCTTTTACATACGCCGCTTGATCGACTCCGGGAGGAACGCGATCGCGCAATAATGAGAGTAGGTACTCCTCTTCACCCGCCGCTGGCGCTTTTAGCAGTTGGCACAACTCGGAGGTTTGTTGAGTATCCAACGGTAAGGGTGGAATTCCCAACGCCGCCCGTTGTGCGACGTGTTGACGATAAGATTCAAGCATTACGAAAGTCTCCTCTTTCCTATCTGCATTCATTGTTCTCGTTTGCATAACAGCTTAGAAGGCAAGATAGCGCCACGCACCGTCCTTTGCTGCTAGCCGTGAACGCAATTATTGCAGGTCGTTTATTTATCACTATGCCAAATGTTACAGGATGTTACGCTACCAGATCCCCGTAATGCCCTGTCGGTGATTAGCACTCCTTGCTACTCGCCACGAATCCTGAACAACTCAGCACTTCGCACCTTTGCCTCTCAGCCGAGACAGGCGACCAAATAAAAAGCGATCGCTTTTTGCCAACTGTGAGAATCTGTTCTCTACCCTTGGCGGGCGATCGCTTAATCTAATTGTTGAACCATCAAACTAAATCTAAATGGCTTGCCGCGAAACCAGTTTTTCGATGTTTGCCTGGGTTTGCTGTAATAGCTGCTCTCTGCTATCGGCTGCCTTAGTAAGGGTCGGGACTAAGTTACGGGCTTGTAAAGCCATGTGAAGCTGTAACTGAGCCACATACTCACTGATATCTTCATGAAAAGATGGGTTTTGAGCTTGAGTAGAATGCAAATCCAAGGTGTTCTCCCGTTGTAACTCTAAGACTCTAAGCTATTCCTAACGTTATAGAAATTATCACGATGTGACCGCTCTCTTCTTATTCTGCAATGAAGTTTAAATATTTTTGGGGGCAAGCATTGAGAAGTGTAAATTTTTGATAAATAGCGCTACAAATCCGGTCTTCACCTAGACATAGAGTCAAAGAGCGTATATATACCAATACCGAGATTGGTAAATTCTCGGCACCACCACAAAGAAATATTGGTGGCAAAGATCAGACCTACGCTAGATTTATCCTGTGATATTTAGCTTGTTATTATCCCGGAAGCCGCCATTTTCTTCCTCCAGTACTAGACTCCAGAACAGGCAGGACTAAATTTTGCCATTTTTAGCGAGTCAATCCGTTCCGACTGCCGGGAAAATCTCATGCGCCTTGCCGATGACATCTCAGTTTAAGTTTTGCACTCCCTCCACATCCGAGCAATTGCAGCGTCTGGAAGAAATTACTCGCCAGTGCTTCAACGAATCGAGTAGCCATTGGTCGTCCTACTACCAGAACGTCGGACAAGAAAACTTTCGCTGCTTGCAGCGTGCAGGGGAAGTCGTGGGCAGCTTGGCAATTTACCCAATCGCTCAGTGGTTTGGCGGTCAATGCATACCGATGGCAGGACTAGCCTCCGTCGGCGTACCACCGGAACACCGAGGAACTGGGGTGGCGGTGGAAATGCTGACTCAAACATTGAGAGAACTGCATCAAAACGGTGTCCCTCTCTCCACCCTCTATGCCGCCACGCAACGTCCCTACCGGAAGGTAGGTTACGAACAAGCCGGAACGCGGTGTCTGTGGAAGTTGCCCCTTGACAGTATTTTGATGCGATCGCGAACGCTTCCTGTCCGTGCCGTTCCCCGTCAAGCCGAAGTATTTGCAGACCTTTACCAAAAAGCCGCCAGCCAGACAAACGGCAAGCTAGAGCGCAATGCAGCACTGTGGACGCGAGTGCTCCAGCCGCAAAGGGCAGAAGTTTATGCCTACACCATCGGCAGTGAAACCCAACTCGTCGGTTATGTCATCTTCAAGCAGCAGCAGACGAGTACGGGTTATGACCTCGTGGTTCAAGACTGCGTGGTGCTGACCCCGGCAGCGGAGCAGCAGTTGTGGACTTTCTTTGCTGACCACCGCTCTATTGCTCAGTCGGTGCTGTGGCGCGGGCCATCTGTTGACCCCTTACTCTTACAACTCCCCGAACAAACTAGCACGGTGCAGCATGTAGAACGCTGGCTGTTGCGGGTAGTGGATGTCCCCAAAGCCTTAGAAAAACGAGGTTATCCTGTGGGAGTAGACGCTGAATTACACCTAAATATTCAAGACGACGTACTGCCGGAAAACACCGGAAAATTTGTCTTAACCGTCTCCGGGGGAAGCGGTGAAGTCACCAGAGGCGGTCGCGGTGACTTGCAGCTCAACATCGGAGGACTCGCCCCCCTCTACACCGGGTTATTTACCCCGGAGCAACTCAAAACGGCTGGATTATTAGCATCTACAGACGCGGCTCTTGTCGCGGCGACTCAGCTATTTTCTGGATCAGAGCCGTGGATGAGCGAGCATTTTTAATTCCCTGCCAGAAATTGCTGTAAACGCGATCGCCTCCTAGCAAGCATTCCCAGATCTGTTTATCCAGGAAACTTAAGCATGAGTGAGACTAAGCTGCCACTATCACCCCTAGACATCGATTCACCAATCGTAAAACCAGTGGAAGTAGAATCTCGCGATCGCTTCATTGATTTAATTCAAGGACTTGACGCCATCATCTGGGAGATGGACGCCACCACCGGAAAATTTACCTTCGTGTCTCGTCGTGCTGAAGATCTTCTCGGTTATCCGATCCGCCAATGGCTAGAGGAGCCGGACTTCTGGCAAAACCGCTTGTTGCATCCAGAAGACCGGGATTGGTGTATCACCCTCTCTACCACGGCAACCCAAGCGTCCCAAGATTACGAGCTTGAGTATCGCGCTCTAGCTACTGATGGTCGCATCATCTGGCTCAAAGACCGGGTGCGAGTGGTGGCAGATGAAAACGGTCGTGCGGCGCGGCGGCGCGGCGTGCTAGTAGATATTACCCAAGAAAAGGCAGCGGTAGAACAAAAACAGCAACTGTCTCAGGAACAAGCCACACGCCTCAAGTGGGAAGCCGTGCAGGACGCACTCCGCAAGAATGAAGAGCGCTACTGCTCCCTTCTCAAAGCAACTACCCAAATCGTCTGGAATACCAATGCAGAAGGCAAAATCGTCTCCCCCCAACCCGGATGGAGCGCCTTTACTGGGCAAACCTTTGAGGAATATCAAGACTGGGGATGGCTCAATTGTGTTCACCCGGACGATCGAGACAACACAGCCCAAGCATGGCTAAATGCCGTAGAGAACAAAACACATTACGAAGTCGAGTATCGGCTGCGGCGTCATGACGGAGAATACCGCTACATGAGCGTTCGCGGTGTGTCAGTGCTAGCAGCCGACGGTAGCATTCGGGAGTGGGTGGGCATCCACACCGATATCACTGATCCCAAGCAGGCAAAGGAAGCTTTGCGACAGGAGCAGGAATTTACCAAGGTCTTGGTGGAAAACTTCTCGGAAGCTGTAGTCGCCTGTAATGCCAATGGAAAGCTAACACTTTTCAATCGAGTCGCTCGTGAATGGCATGGGTTAGATCCTCTGACTGTACCACCGGAGCAGTGGACAAGCCTCTATGACCTTTACGAGGAAGACGGAGTCACCCCACTAGCAACCGAAAACATTCCCCTCGTGCGTGCCTTCCAAGGCGAGTCTGTACGTAATGCGGAAATGGCGATTGTGGCAAAAGGTCAACCGCCCCGCTATATTCTCGCCAATGGCGACCCCCTGTTTGACGACAAAGGACGCAAAATTGGTGCAGTGGCTTTGATGCACGACATCACCGAGCGCAAGCGAGTGCAGGAGGCACTAGCGAAGGCATTAGGGGAAGCTGAAACCGCCCGTGCGGAATTGCAACGCGTGTTTTTGCAGGCACCTGCTGCCATTCAAACCTCTCGCGGCCCCAATCATGTTATAGAAACATCTAATCCCCTGTATGGGCAGCTAGTAAACAACCGGGAGATCAAGGGGAAAACGGCTCGTGAGGCATTTCCGGACTTAGAAGGACAAGGCTTCTTTGAACTGCTTGATCGGGTGTATGCCACGGGCAAGGCGTATGTGGGGAAGGAGATGCGAGCCGTCTTTGACCGCAACGGTGATGGTGAGTTGGAAGAAAGCTTTTGGAATTTTGTTTATCAACCGTTGTTTGATAGTGAAAACCAGGTGTATGGCTTAATGACTCATGCCGTAGAGGTGACAGCACAAGTCAGGGCGCGGCAGGAGGTTGAGAAAAAAGCAGAAGCCTTGACTCAACTGACTCAGGCATTAGAGCGCAGCAATCAAGAACTTGAGCAGTTTGCTTATATTGCTTCCCACGATTTGAAAGCCCCCTTACGAGCGATCGCTAATCTTTCTGAGTGGCTAGAAGAAGACTTAGGAGACACCCTCAATGAAGATTCCCGCCAGCATTTGAACTTGATGCGCGGGCGGGTTCACCGTATGGAATCCTTAATTGACGGAATTCTCCAGTATTCCCGCGCCGGTCGCCTTTGTCATCAGACTCAAACCGTTGATGTTGATGCCCTGCTAGCTGACGTTGTTGAACTCCTAGATCCCTCACCGGAAGTCGCGATCGTTATTCAGCCTGGAATGCCGACATTTCACACTGAAAAAATCCCCCTAGAACAAATCTTTATGAACTTGATTAGCAATGCGATCAAGTACTCCTATCGCCCCGATGTCCGGATCGAGATCGGCTCTCAAGAGGTCGGCAGCTACTACCAGTTCTCCGTTGCCGATAACGGACAAGGAATTGCACCAGAGTATCACCAGAAAATTTGGATCATCTTCCAGAGATTAGAGGCTCGCGACAAAGTGGAAGGTACTGGTATTGGGCTTTCTGTTGTGAAGAAAATTATTGAGAGCCGAGGGGGACGCGTCTGGGTAGAGTCGGAAGTAGGGGCGGGGGCAACTTTTTATTTTACTTGGCCAAAATCTACCTAATGATAAGTGACAAACGATCCCCAATTCAGGAACGATTGAGGGAAGTATTACCCCCTGCCATGCACGGCTGTTGACCAGTTTCCGTGACGCCCTATCGAAATCGCTATGGAAACCAAGCCAGATTCTAATTCTCCAGTTGCCCCGCTGCTCGAAGACATTGCGGAAAAGCTGCGTCTAACGGGCTGGATTGCCTTTTGGGTACAGTTGGGGCTGGCTGTGGCATCAGGCTTGTCTTTGTTATATGCCCAGATAGGTATCGGATTTGCCGCAGAAGAAAGCCCAGGCCTTGGTATTGGTATATTTTGGGCCGTTTGCGGTATTCTTGCCCTGGCATTTGCGGTTTATTTGGCTTTCCGTTACACGCGCATTGCCAGATTGCTTCGTAGTCCCCTATCACAGGTGCGTCCTTCAAAAGCCGAGACTACGAAACTGGTGCGATTGGGATTAATTGTTGGCTTAGTGGGAATCTTCTTAAACCTACTGGGTGCTAGCTTTACTCTGAGTGTACTAGTGGCAAAAACAGTCTCCCAACCTCCAGGGGTTGCCATCACTGACCCTTACAAAATCGTTCGTACCCTTGACGTGTTTGTTGCTGTGGCAAATGTCAATGGTATTGGCGCTCACTTCTTTGGGACTATTGCTTCCCTGTGGTTGTTTGACCGCGTGAAACATCACTAATTGTCAGTGATTGTAAAAGTGCGGATCGCTAGTCCCTAATGATTCTGCGTTGCCCGACGCTCTTGGAGTTTTAGCAAAATTTCTGCATGGACTTCACGAGTGATGGGGTAGAAGTAGGCGAGAATTATGCCCACAATCAAGGCGATCGTTGGTAACGGGCCAATGGCGATGCGAATTGCCCACAGTACCGCCTCTGGTTGAGCAGGGGTTAGGTTCTCGGCAGTTGGGGCGATGTATCCTGCCCAATCCAAGCTTTTTAAAACTAGAGCGATCGCTACGGCTAAACAAACTTTTTGCAGTAGCACCATAAAGCTATAAAAAATCCCCTCGCGCCGTTGCCCTGTTTGCAGTTCATCCAGTTCAATCACATCAGGTAACATCGACCAGGGAATGAGGTAAGCAGTAGAGACGCCAAATCCTGCCATGACGGAAAGGATGTACAGCAAAACGATTTGACCGGGTTGTAAGAAAAGCAGTCCAGCTTGAGCGATAATCCACAAGCCCATACCCATAAAGTACACCGCTCTTTTACCCACTCGCTTGCTAACGGCACTCCAGACAAACAGCATCAATAAGGCAGTCCCCTGAACCGCCAGGATGACTTGGGCGACGGTTGAATCGGGTTCGCCCATCCAGCGGATGACAAAGTAAGGAATAATGGCGGCGGTGACTTGGACACCTAACCAGGAACACAGATAAATGCCAATGACGTAGAGAAAAGGGCGGTTACTAAAAGCAATCCGCACCTGCTCTAATATTGGCAGGGTAACGGGTTGCGTCTCAGCCGGGATTCTTGCCTCTGATTCCATAACGCGATCGCGTATTCCCCAAACACACCAATACAACGTCAATACGGAAACTACACCGCAGCCGATACCGATCATTAAATACTGGAACTGTCGGTCGGTGGGAAACAGAGCAGCGATGATCGCGACAAAAATAACAGACAGGATACTACCGCCAATAGAGAAGGTGAAGCGAAAGCTATTGAGGGTGGTGCGTTCGTTGTAATCCTGGGTCAGTTCTGGGGTGAGAGCCGTATAGGGTAAATTAACGGCGGTATAGAAAGTATTGAATAAAACGGAAACTAGCAGGTAGTACCAAAACAATCCCCACTGACTGAAGTCGGGGACAATCCATTGCAAAACGAAGGTAATCCCAAAGGGAATTGCCCCATAGAGCATCCAAGGGAGACGACGCCCCCAGCGTTTGGAACTGGTGCGATCGCTTAACACTCCCACCATCGGATCGTTTACGGCATCCCAAATCTTGCTGAGGAGTAACAAGCTAGCGGCTAACCCTGCCCCTAAGCTAGCAATATCCGTCAGAAAAATCGGGAGATAAAACGCCAGAATATTCGCCGTAATTGCCGCACCCATATCCCCTGCACCATAGGCAAGTTTGGTTCTAAAACGTAGCTTTTCTGACTTGGGTGTTGGCAAGGAATCCGACGGTTCAGATGAGGAAATATTACTCATAACAGCTTTGACTTTCGCAAAGGGGTCTCAAAAAAATGCACAAACGTAAAACAATCTCCTTTGTTGTTCGATTGCCATCAGAGGAGTTTAGTTGATCGTTGTACTATTTATTTAGATTTACTTCATCTATTGATGCCTTTCTAGACGCTTCTTATGCCCGATCTTTACATTTCTTGGTCAGAATACAATCACAAAATCGAGCAGTTAGCAGTCAAAATCTATCAAGCCAACTGGGATTTTAACCAAATTGTCTGCATTGCCAAGGGGGGGCTACGGGTTGGCGATATTCTCTGTCGCATTTTCCGCCAACCCCTAGCGATTCTTTCCACATCTTCCTATGGTGGGCCCGAAAATCGCGATCGCGGCACGATTATCTTTTCCCGCCACCTGAGCATGACCACGGAAAAATTAGGGGCGCGGGTGCTACTCCTTGATGATTTAGTAGATTCTGGGATTAGCCTTGAGGAATCCATCCGCTGGCTAGAGCGTCACCACGGGGCGAACATCGCAGAAATTCGTACTGGCGTCATTTGGTACAAAGACTGCTCTGCGATCGCCCCTGACTACTACGTAGACTACCTCGCCGATAATCCTTGGATTCACCAACCCTTTGAGCGTTACGAGCAAATGAGTCCAGCGGAACTCGCCGCCTCACTGCTTTCAACTACCGTCACAAATCACGACCAGGTATAAATGAGGCTAACTATCACGCCACATTCACCATTAACTGTTCATGTTCCACGACAAAGACGTTGGCGTAGAGATTAGCGACAATCTGTTGACCCTGTTGAGTCAGTTGTAAGTAGTTGAGGGCGTCCGTGATATAGGGAAAAACACCGTTCCAGTAAAACTTAGCGTAATTTTGCCGCAAGTCTCCGGGATGGCGGTAATTCAAGGCGCGGTTCACACCAGTTTCTTCAAACTCATAGAACAACGCACTAATCTTTTTCAGGTAACGTGGATCGCTAAGTTGACCAATTAAATCTGCGGCTCTTACTAAACCTGGGGAATTTACTTTGTCTTGATGATCTTCGTCAGCCGGAACGGGGAAACGGGTGAGTTCAATGTTGTGCTTAATCACCTCCGCATCAATTAAGTTGTGACCCCCAAAGCGCTCCTCAATAAAAAGTTTGCCTCGGTCTACATGGTAGGGGGTGAGGCTAGCATCGGACGCGCCTTCTTCTAGCTTCGCCATCTTGCCATCAACTCCCGTTGCATACAACCGCATCGCAATTTTGTCTTGCCGACAAACGCCCTTGACGTAGCCGATATCATGGCACAACAGCGAGATAATGTTGTGCATCCAGTCTTCGCAGGAGATTCCACCCTCTTTGATGTGCTTACCGCGCAGAATTTCCTGCCCTACCAAGGTCACTAAGATCGTGTGTTCGACGTTGTGATATAGGGCATCGCTGTTGGCGATATTTTCTAAAGCCATACTCCCCGCCCAGGCAAGGATGTCTGCATAGTTTGACTTCCAGCCACCATACGTCCGGTGGTAGCCGTCTCTGAGTTGGAGAACAAAATAGTCAATTAGTAGTTGTGTGGCGTCAAACATGGGATGTTTTTAAACCTCTTATGTTTTTTGTTAAGAGTGGGGAGAACGTTAACAAGGAATTGGGGATTAGCCACGAACCATGAACGACTGACAAATCCGGACTTTGGTCTGGGGATTTTGATCTATCGCCAATTTAACTTAACCTACTTCTACCCGCATCGTTGTGATGGCAACCCCATCGGCATTTTCAAGGGCTGACTTATCTATATAAATAAATAAGTGTTTTGTAATTGCCGCCCTTCAGGGGTTAGGGTGACTTGACGTTACTGAAAAGCTCAAGGCGATATTTCTACTTTAGTTAAAATCGTTAATAAATACTTTTATTGCAGATTGTTACACTACCATGATAAGCTTTCCTTGACCCTCTGTGTCTCTGCAAAGTTTGGCGGTAAATTGGTCTAGGAAATGTCGCACTTTTACAATCTCTGCGGTAGCTTAAAAGAGTTGGGATTGACCACCCTCAGGGCAGTTCAGGCTTTTTCGTAGTCAACGACATTCAGATCTAGCCGTACAAAGAGTTAGGCTGAACTTAAATTTAAGGTGAGTGTGATCGCCTCAGATAAATCAAGCACCTTTTGATTTTGTCAGCCATAGAGCCAACAGAAATGTTTTGGAGCCAGCAAAGCCAGTGAGTTCCTCTGCTTGGTGTGCAGCCTCTCACTGTACTGGGCTTATTTGATTGGTTTGCCTATCAAGCATACTGGCGAGTGCTTTTCGACTGTTACATTCACATTTCTCACTTACATAACAAGCAAGTCACTTTAAGTGTGTCAAAACTACTGCAACTCTCGGATTGCAGATAGTGTTCCTTGGTGGCTAACGCCTCGCAATGCTTTCGCTTGCACCCTTGCAAAGTTCCCAACTGCTGATTCTACCTTTTGCATTTTCAGTGCTTCCTGTTAGCCTTATCTCAGAGCAGAATTTTGGAGAGAGTAGATAGGTGTATGAAGGTCAAAAAGCATCTGAGACTAAACAAAAACCTGGCTATTACACTATCAGGCGTTCTACCTCTGGGCGCTCTAGCGATTGTCCTGTTCGCTTCATGTGCTGTCTCCCTTCAGGAGACTACTACTCCTAGAACCTTTGCTGATTGGTGTTTGAATAAAAACAAAGAGAGTGTGGAGACACAACACACTGTTGATGTTCTGTTACAAGAGGCCCAAACTCAAGATTGTCATCAGGCTGACAAGCTTCTTTCAACTCGCACCCAGCTTGACCTCAACAACAATCAAATATCCGACCTCAGACCCTTGTCAGCACTCACCAATCTGACTAATCTCAACCTCGCTGACAATCAAATAACCGACATCAAACCCTTATCAACACTCACCAATCTGACTAATATCTCCCTCTCTACCAATCAAATAGCCGACATCAAACCCTTATCAACACTCACCAACCTGACTAATCTCTCCCTCTCTACCAATCAAATAGCCGACATCAAACCCTTATCAACACTCATCAAGCTGACTCAACTCGACCTCTCTGTCAATCGAATAGCCGACCTCAGACCCTTATCAACACTCACCAATCTGACTCACCTCTTCCTCAACGAAAATTCCATAACCGACCTCAAACCCTTATCAACACTCACCAATCTGACTTACCTCTCCCTCAAAGACAATCAAATAACTGATCTCAAACCCTTATCAACACTCACCAAGTTGACTTCCCTCTACCTCGATAACAATTCCATAGCCGACCTCAAACCCTTATCAACACTCATCAACCTGACTTACCTCTCCCTCGACGACAATTCCATAGCCGACATCAAACCCTTATCAACACTCACCAAGCTGACTTACTTCTACCTCCATAACAACCAAATAACCGACATCAAACCCTTATCAACACTCACCAAGCTGACTTTCCTCTCCCTCGGTAACAATTCCATAACCGACATCAAACCCTTATCAACACTCACCAACCTGACTGACCTCTCCCTCAGTGACAATTCCATAACCGACATCAAACCCTTATCAACACTCATCAACCTGACTTTCCTCAACCTCCATAACAACCAAATAACTGACATCAAACCCTTATCAACACTCACCAACCTGACTTCCCTCAACCTCGATAACAATCAAACGCTCACCGATAAAACTTGCCCTGTCAAACCTGAATCTATCTGTGCCTTTTCAAGGTGACTGAAACTCAGGTTCTAGCAACTCGCGATCGCTCACTTGTCTGACTCCAAAGGTGATTGCTTAGTACCCAAAACCTGGCGGGTTTCGTGAGCGGTTTAGCCCCATTTGCGCTGGGTTTGGTTGCTCAACAGTATAGATTGCAACCTACCATGTGGATGTTAAGTGTTTTAAATTTAATTCCACCTGGCTACTTAGAAGCCTCACGTCCGTCAGGGTCAAGGGGAAGAGTAAAAAATTAGCTATTCATTTCGTTGCCCGCATCGCCACTGAGCCAGAATTAAAATAATGTATTACCAATCAAATTAGATATTTAAGTATTTATTTAGGTTTTGACTAACAAAAGATTTTACAATTTAACTAATCAATAGAAAGTATTAAATGGTTGCTTTATCAATTATTGTCATATGTTTAAAAAATGTGATTTTAATTAAATAAAATAAAAGTGGGCAGAATAATCGATTGTAACTTAGAAATAAAAATGCCAATATTTTATTTTTATCTAAAATTGTTTAAAGATTCTAGAAACTATACTGCCCATAATTCAATCTACAACTTTGATTGCAAGAATCAATAAACTGACGTTTGCAGTCAACACAAATGTAAGGCGTGTTTACCCCTTTGTCTGCCATTCTTACGAAAGTGAGTTGATGCACATCTTGGACATTTTATAGTCAGGGCTTTCATCCCTATTTCCATTCTGCAACACCATTTTGTCAGAGGGTCGAAAGATAATGGTACTAACTGACACGTTGTTTCGTTTTTAGAAAAAGCAACATTCGCTAAACCCTACAAGCCTGTTGGCGCTCGTGTATCAAGTCTGGCTCATCCTTGTCTGCCTTGCTGTCACTCCATCCCTACCAGAATCTGCCATCCAAGTCTAACCAAGTAAGCACGAATTCTTGCCAGATTTTTTGCTACTCTCTAGAGTCGTCAACATAGATGAACTAGATGCACCAAAAAATCTGAGTAGATTTTGAAAGTTTATAAATCTGGGGAGCAGACACTTGAGATGTGAAGATTTCGCAAATTTCGCTGCTATTTGTAAGGATTGTTGCCTTTTATGACTGTAGAAACCTCAAACTGTTACAGGATCTTTGGTATCCTTCGCAACACTTGTCTCTTCAAGGATGCGGGTTTTTATATTGTCTTGTCAGGGTCAACGCCTTGAATCTATAAGGCTACTTAACGCACATGAATGTTTTGGTAACAGTAGTTGGAGGTAAGGGCTTTTTGGCAAGATTTGTTCCACGAGTCAGCCAACTAGTCGCGGCTAAAGTACAGGGATGCTTACTCGCTGATGCCATTGTGCAGATTCAAACCCAGCTACCTAATCTGATCATCGTGCAGGCAAGTCAAGCAGATAGTCTCAAACTCTGTCGTCAGATCAAGGAACAGAACAGCCTAGAAGGGATTTACTGCCTTGTAGTCGATGATCGTATTCAATGCAGCCCGGAAATACCGTTAGAGCAAATTCAGGAATTGTTGGCAACAGCCGACGCCTTAGAAAATGGTGCAGATGCGTACTTGCGGCTGGTTTCAAAGCCAGAAAGTGATACAACACTAATTCAAGCAGAAGACCGACTGCTAACGGCACAAATTCAACTGGGGATGAGAGGGGTGCAAATGCACCGGGAACTGCAACACATGAACGATTTGCTCTCAACAATGGCACTGGCAGATCCGCTGACAGAACTGAGTAATCGTCGGGCGCTAGAGTGGGAATTACCCCGGCAGATTCAGAATGCTCGCTCCCAGGAAACCTCTTTGGGTTTGATTATTTTGGACGTAGACTTTTTTAAGGTAGTTAATGACACCTACGGACATCAAATTGGCGATCGCATCCTGCAACTTCTAGCGGCGCGTCTCCGACATCACCTGCGGCTGCAAGACACTCTATTCCGTTATGGGGGTGAAGAATTTGTGATCATTCTCACTCAAACCACCTTTCAAGAAGCTAATTTAGTGGCGGGACGCCTGCGTAAGCTGGTTGGGGAGCAAGACTTCACCATCAACGAAACCACCGCCCTTAACATCACAATCAGCATAGGAATTTCGTCGTTAAGAGCAGCAGACGACCCCAAAGGAGAAAGCCTGATCAACCGTGCCGACCAAAACCTGCTGCGTGCCAAATCTGCGGGTCGCAATCGCGTGGTTGCAGAAGAGAGTAGTTAGGCAGTAGAGCTACTGCTAAGTTGCCAAAGTTGCCGAGAACTACTACCAAACGAAAACTTATGCTTCGTACTTCGCTAAAGTAATTATTAACTGATCAACGGGTTGAAGAAATCAGCTTTTCGACTGCACGCGGAATCTGTATTGATAAAATCTATTTTTAAGTTTGACTCTGTTTACCATAAGAGCAAGAAGGACTCGCTATAAACCTCCTTCCTTTGGCACAAACAAGGTTTAGCCTCAATTTTTTTCAATGAAGCTAAACATCAAACTCTCCGCTAATAGTTCTCTACTGAAACCTATAGAGACGTTACTGGCAACGTCTCTACAACTGCTTTTTTTCCTGATTAAGTCATCTCGTGATGCTTTGTTGCGGGTAGAGAAGAGATTACTCCCGACGATCTTCATAATCAGTAGAAGACTTAGGGTCTAACTCCCAGCGAGCCGAGTCTCGCTTCTCCAACATCTCATTTGTCCAAAGAAATGACCTGTCGTCCATTTCTATACCCACTGCCTTTCCCAGCTCATCCACAACATCTTGGTCTGGTGTGGGGGCAGTTCCCCCAACTGCTTCTTCTGCCGCGCCTTCTGCCTGAGACCAAGCCGCATCAACATCACCTCCAGATAACTCTGGACTAACGGCGTTGTATTGATTCATGGAGTCCTGCATGGAGCGTCCGCCTACGTTGAGTCCAGGCTGTGGCTGAACGCCAGTCCCGTAGGATTCGGTAATTTCTTCGGGTAGATCTGAAACAATCGGTTCGCCAGTATCTTCTACGGGGATATCCGAAATGATGGGTTCGTCGGTTGTTTTGGCGATGTTTGCTTTGTCAGCGCTATTAGTCATAATGCCTATTAATCCTCTGAATGCTTCTGTATTTAAGACTTACGCACGGAAAGCTTCAGAATTTTAGGAAATTTTTAGCTATAAAAGCTCCTTTAAACCCCAAAGAACAATGATTTTGACTTATCTTTCTTCCTGTTCATGGGGACGATGCGTTCGTCCTACTTAATGCAACATAGCTAAAAATAAGATTGAGCAGAATCCTCAAATAGGCTGAAAATCTTGTCATTTGATTTACATAGAGGTAAAGAAGTGGCAATTTCTCAAATTAGCGATCGCCTGATTCTCCAACTCTTCAGTAAAAAGTCCTGGTTCTGACGTGAACCCAAACATAAAGGAGTAGGAGTGACAGGTTTATATACACCTCCAGAGAGAAGAGTAAACACCATTTCCTAATTAAGCTGGGAAGCGGATTTGTATCAGCCCTCAAGTAGCGATCGCCAAATTTTTAAGTTGTACGAGAATTAATAAACTTACATGCAGAGTAATGCCACTACATCCCAAAAGTTGCCCGTTGGGTTGAAATCTATGCCCATAAATGACCTAAAATCTACAACCTATGATGATGCTGAACAACAATTTATCGCCCTAATCGAACTAGAAAATTTAGACAAAAAAATTGAGTCACAACCTTCCCTAATTAGTAACGTCGAAAAGGCGATCGCTACCGCTATATCCGCTGCCTACGAGCAAGAGAGCGCCTCAGATGCAGCTCATCGCTTTCTGCAACGCGTGCTTTATCGAATCAATCGTCTGAAGCTATTTTGGTATGACGATTTGCAGAATTATACTAACGAGCGCTCTTCTTACCTGCGCTCCTGTCGCGATCGCATTGAGGAAGCTTGGCAGCAGTGGGAGCTGGCACAACTGGATGTTGACTCGCTGCAAAATCTGGATGTTGCTCAGACACTGACCGACTGGGTAGAAGCTGACGTTGATCCCCCGATATCAGAAAATGGTCGTTTCTTTCGAGACGAGATAACTGAGGCAGGTTACCGTCGGCTGCTGGCGATCGGCTCCCTTGATGGATTGGTTGAGGCAAGCCAGCTATCCCGCACCCTAGGTGGTGTTGCCAATGAAGTGCAATCAACGCTGACGCGGCTGCTGCTGGAAGAGTACGGCGGCGGTCGTCTTGCCCGTAAGCACTCCACCTTTTTTACGCAGATGCTTGACGCCCTCGGTATGGAAACTGAACCAGAGGCTTACTTAGACTTGGTGCCGTGGGAAGTGCTTGCCACCATCAACTATAGTTTTCTGCTGACCGAGCGTAAGCGCTACTTCCTACGCTATATGGGCGGAACCCTGTATTTCGAGGTGACGGTTCCGGCAGGGTTCAGACCCTATCGAGCTGCCGCTGAACGGCTGGAACTCCCTCCAGGGGCAACAAGCTATTGGGATCTGCATATTAAAGTAGATGCCCTGCATGGGCGCTGGATGTTGGAAGATGTCGCTCTACCCTTAGTAGAACAGTATCCGGCTGATGCATGGGAACTCCTGTTGGGCTACGACCATCAACGACGCATGAGCGATCGCGCTAGTAATGCGGTAGTACGAGCAGCACGTCAGGCTGAACAAGAAACGATCGCCTCCCACGCCAACAGAGTAGCAACCCCCGCCTCTTCCTAGCTCTTTTCCAACTAGAGAACGGAGACTAAAACCTTTAGGGGCATGGCACTGCCATGCCCTTAATTACGCAGAAGTGTCAGCTTCCCGACTTCTCTAAACTGATTAGTTTCAGTACTAAATCTCATTTTTCAACTATTAACACATAGTTGCTTAACTTAGCTTGTATATTTGGATAGAAGATCAGCTTCTACCCCAGAGAGAGGGTATATAAAACACCAAACGTTAGCTTATTGTTAAGCACAAAAAATAACTCTAGTAGCTCTAGAACGGATGCATTCTTTTTTTTAGTTTATTCCTAACAAAAACACTGTTGCTCAAACTTTTACCATTCGTTACATACCCGTAAGAGTCTAAGTTTATTGCATCCCTAGATTTGGCTTTTCAGAAGAAACTTTGTGTGATTTCAAAAATTGAAAAGCTTGATCGCCATGTCTAAAAACATATCTGCTAATCAAACCTGTAATCTCATTAAGAATAGCCAATTTGTAGAGCTTTCTCTGCTCATATCCAAGCTTAGAAGCGGTATTTGGCTGTTTGGTATTCCTTCTTGGCTGTTTGGGATCGCTGATAGAAGTGTTGCTTTATTTTCTGATGGGTATATATCCCCCATAGAAGTTTTACACCTATTTACAGCTTCTTTCTTCTTTATGGGCTGGCTGTCTTTGAAGCCAGAGACAGAGACAAGCTTGGATAGCAGTGAGGTAGGAGCGCTTCAAAGCTACCAATACGATTCTCCTCTGCGCCAGCATGAAGTTTATCTATCCCAAGCTCAAGCTAGGATGTTGGAGCTGAAAAAGCAACATCTAATTAGTCAAGAATATATTTTGCCTGTCCCCTATATCTGTCAGATTTATCATTTACTGAACTTAAAGCATTTGGAGACAGTTCATAACTTTAGTCTCAATAACCTGAAGGTTATTAAAGTAAGCCAGTTACAACCTACTACTATCGGCGGAAAAGTTAAGTTTCAAACAGTTTTAGTTTCTCCCTTCAATGCTCTAAGGATCTGGCGACAACCGATAGTGGAAGTAGAGCTAATATTGCATACTCCCTACACGGTTGAGCTGAGAATTCCGGTTTACAACAACAAGAAAATAATTGTCATCTTTAACGCCCTCCCTCTAAACAACAACGAGCATCGGTTCCTAGTCGATATTTACAGCAACCTAGAGTGGCCAAAACCCATGCTGCAAGGGATTTTGCATTTTGCTGCTTGTTTAACACTCTTTGAAGATTTGCCTTATCTTCATCAACTAGCCCAAAGAAACATACAGCGCTTATTCAACTCAGGTAAAGGTTCAAATCAAGAAACAATGTGGCTGTTTAGAAGATTTGTTGACCTGTATGGTGCTAGTTTAGAAGGCTCTCAACAAGTTAGAGCTATTGAAGCGGAGGAGATTGACGAGTCGGTGCTGTCATCTTCCGCGATCGCTAACAATTAAGACGATAGATGCTAGCGTCTCAGATCCCTGACTTTTTATGGAAGTTGGGGATCTCGTCTTCACGACAAAGATGGTTTCTTCTATACAAAGCATCTCAAACAAAGTTAAATATTTATTTTTTCAGCTATCCCTAACAAAAGTAATATTGCTGACATTCAACGTATAGATTGACACATTGTTCTATCAAAATCAGCCCTTACTTTAGATAGAAGGAGTTTTTGTAAATATAAGTTTAATTAAATTAAGAGTTGTAACACCTTGCACTCAGTTGCTTCTTCACGGAAGTTAGCTGAAACGATATTTTTGCAAGGCGATCGCATCATCGAGATTGAAACTTAGACAAAAGAGGTAATAAATACCATGACCACAGGTACTATGAGACCACAAAGCATGGGAGAGCGTTACTGCGCTCTCTTCCTTGGAGCTTTATTTTTAATAGTAGGTATAGCTGGATTTGTACCCGCTTTGATGTCACTACCTGGAACGGCTGCAGCTAATATCCCGGCTGATGTAGCTGACCCTTATGCTGCGGGTTATGGCTATTTGTTTGGCTTATTTCCCACCAATCTTGTGCATAATCTTGTTCACCTGATTGTTGGGCTGTTGGGGATTGCTTCTTACAGCACATTGAGAGCTTCTCGCTTATACAATCGCTGTTTTGCGATCGCCTATGCCTTAATCGCTACCATGGGTTTTCTGCCCGTCGCTAAGACAACCTTCGGTTTAATGCCGATCTTTGGTAACAATATTTGGCTCAACGCTTCAACAGCCGTCGCCGCTGCTTACTTTGGGTTTGTTATACCATCACAAGCAGAGTCACAGATAAGCTAATCGCTTAGAGCTTAAGAGGAATTACCCTGCTGCGGGATGAGTGATGCTCATTCCCGTAGCAGTAAAAATTTTAAACTGGGAAAGTACAAGTTTTGTCCCCATGATGGGGACGTTGGTTTCAGACTGAAACATCGCGGCAAAAATAAAGCCCTTAAGTTTTCCCAAAGTAAAACAATAGGGTTAGCGGCTTCAGCTCTCTTTCGTCCCTAAAGTTTTTCGGAATACCCACTGCATAAAACCAGGAAACAGCCGATAAGAGACGTTTGAGAGATTCGCCGCGCCAACCACTACTTCAGCTCGTTGATGCTTCACCGCATCCCAGATTGCCTCAGCTACATCATCAGGCTTCTCGATAACGGGAACACTCAGCCCTTTTTTCATCAAGTCCTCACGCGATTGAGCATCCTGTTGATCTTTGCCGCGAAAGATTGCCCGTTCCATGAGACTGGTTCTGATGAAATTTGGATAAACTCCACAAACCTGAACGCCTTTGGGTTCCAGTTCCGCGTGTAACGATTCGGTCAACCCAGTGACAGCGTACTTACTAGTCGTGTAGGGTATTTGGTAAGAAATCGGCACCTTGCCCGCAATCGAACTGACATTAACAATAGTTCCTGCACCGCGTTCTAGGAAATGGGGCAATAGCGCATAAATGGTATGGATGTATCCCCATAAATTAGTGTCTATGCAGGTGTGCCAATCACTAAGGGTGAAGTCTTCTACCGAACCTAAGACATAAATCCCGGCATTGTTGATTAGTACGTCAATAGAACCGTAGTAGTCTAGAGCTTTTTGGATGAGTACCTGTACTTGTTCAGCATCTTGAACATCCGTAGAAACGGCTATGACGTCCCGACCAAGCGCTCTGATCTCTGAGGCGACAGCTTCTAAGCGATCGCTCTGACGAGCAGCAAGGACAAGGTCGTAGCCATTACGGGCAAATAAAAGCGCGGTGGCTTTGCCGATGCCTTGAGAAGCGCCTGTAATCAATGCTGTTTGAGCCATAAAATTGACTAAAAATGGAGTTTTTACTTATTTATTTTGGTCAATAGAAGCAGGTAAATCCTCTAACTTTTTCTATAAATTGAATGGCACCAACTAAATCATTAATTCTGAGGATTCAAAAAATCTATAGAGATGTTGCCTACAACGTCTCTATAGATCCATCTACACTATTGCCATAGACAGCGAGAAGCCGGGATCTCAGGGCAATTGCTTGCCTTCCCGGCTCTCCAGTCATTCAAGTAATCAGATCAGGATTTATTCTAGGCGGCGTAGTAGCACTAGCGATCGCTCTGTCACAGGTACAGCTTGAGTATCTGTGAAAACTTGCTCCCCCTCCAGGAAGCGAGGCTCTTTGGTGTCAATCACAACTGCCCACTGGTTATCCCGCAGCCCCTCCGGTAGAGTAAATTCAACTGTTTCATAGTGAGCGTTAAAGAATAGGAGAAAATCATCATCAATGATACGCTCCCCATGGGGGCCAACAGCGGTAATCTCTTTTCCGTTCAAGAAAACCGCAAGCGTCTTGGCAAAACCAACCTGCCACTGTTCTTCCGTCATCTCACCGCCATCAGCATTGAACCAGCCGATATCGCTGACACCCGAACCGTGGATGGCGCGACCTTGAAACCACTTGCGCCGTCGAAATACCGGATGCTGACGGCGGAAGTAGATTAGCTCACTGCTAAACTTCAGCAGATCCGAATTTCCCTCTGGTAAGTTCCAATCGAACCAAGAGAGTTCATTATCCTGGCAGTAGGTATTATTGTTACCATACTGACTCCGCCCCATCTCATCACCCCCCAGCAGCATCGGGATGCCCTGAGAAAGCATCAGAGTCGCGAGGAAGTTCCGCCGCTGCTTCTCCCGCAACAGCAACACTTCTAGATCATCCGTTTCCCCTTCGACTCCACAATTCCAACTTCGGTTGTGGCTTTCCCCATCTTGGCTATTTTCCCCATTCGCCTCATTGTGCTTCTCGTTGTAGCTAACGAGGTCATTCAAAGTGAAGCCATCGTGGGCGGTGAGGAAGTTGATACTGGCATTCGGTCTACGCCCATTCACCTCATAGAGGTCAGAGCTACCTGTGAAACAGTAAGCAAACTGCCCCAGACCACTTTCCTCGCCGCGCCAAAAGTCCCGCACAGTATCGCGGTACCTGCCATTCCACTCTGACCAGAGAACGGGGAAGTTTCCGACCTGATAGCCACCTTCTCCCACGTCCCAAGGTTCGGCAATGAGCTTCACATCTGCCAGCACTGGGTCTTGGTGAATGATGTCAAAGAAAGCGGAAAGACTATCCACCGCAAAGAGTTCTCGCGCTAGGGCTGAGGCAAG
Organism: Kastovskya adunca; assembly: GCF_059505785.1. NCBI lineage: Bacteria > Bacillati > Cyanobacteriota > Cyanophyceae > Coleofasciculales > Coleofasciculaceae > Kastovskya > Kastovskya adunca. The sequence continues at coordinate 63,917 of NZ_JCACLG010000019.1, forward strand.
ATCGAAGCGGAAGCCATCGACATGCATCTCTGTGACCCAGTAGCGCAGGCTATCCATGATTAACTTCAGGACTTGAGCTTGGCGCACGTTTAGAGAATTACCGCAGCCGGTAAAGTCCATGTAGTAACGCGGATCGTCTTCCATAACGCGGTAGTAAATGGCGTTGTCGATACCGCGCAGCGAAAGGGTTGGGCCTAAATGATTGCCTTCTCCCGTATGGTTGTAGACGACATCCAGAATCACCTCGATCCCAGCAAAGTGCAACGCCTTGACCATCTCCTTGAACTCCGCCACCTGCCCTCCTGGGGTTTTGTCGGCGCTGTAGTCGGAGTGGGGGGCCAAGTAGTTGATGGAATCATAGCCCCAGTAATTGCTGAGTCCCTTATCAACGAGGTGTCCGGGACGGGAGAGGAAGTGATGCACCGGAAGCAGCTCAACGGCGGTGATACCGATAGACTGGAGATGAGCGATCGCGGCGGGATGCCCAAGTCCGGCATAGGTACCGCGCAATTCTTCCGGGATCTCCGGGTGCAGCTTGGTAAAGCCCTTGACATGGGTTTCATAAATCACCGTTTCGTGCCACGGCGTCATCAGCGGCTGATCGTCCCCCCAATCAAAGGACTGATCGACGACAACCGACTTGGGGATCAGATGGGCGTCATCCAAGTCAGAGAAGGATAGGTCTTCTTCGGAAGCATCCCAAGAGTAGCCAAAGATTTCTGGCCCATTGCCAATCTCGCCATCAATCGCCTTGGCATAGGGGTCAATCAGCAGTTTGTTGGGATTAAAGCGATGACCTGACTCCGGCGCATAGGGCCCATGCACTCGAAAGCCGTAGCGTTGACCCGGTGCCACCCCCGGCACATAGCCATGCCAAACGAAGTTACTTACCTCCGTCAGGGGTAGGCGTGTCTCCTCATCGTCTTTATCAAACAAACAAAGTTCTACACCTGTTGCATTTTCACTGAACAAAGCAAAGTTTGTCCCTTTGCCATCCCACTTCGCCCCTAGGGGATACACCTTACCTGGCCAGAGTGTTGCTATATACATAAAGTAAATGACTAGGAATTTTAAAGGAAAAGACTCGTCTTCTTTGAGGCAGCAACATCAGCCCAGGCTTAGTATTGCCGCTTAATCTTTAGCCATTTTTAGGAAAATTACCATGGATTTATTGCCAATTGGTATATCCTAAGAATTAGATTAACTGTTACGCTTTCCCCTAGCTTCTACCGCAAGGAATGGAGTTGGTGTTAAGCCCGAATGTGAGCATGGATACAAGGTCTCTTGGTTCACATTTAGGGGATTGGGGTTGATGCAGAAAACCCACCTGATACTCCACCTATTAATAAAGGCTTAGTCTCTACCAATCCCCACGGCGAGGCTGACAACCACTACCAGTAATGCGGGATTGATTGGCTGGGTTGGGCAAATTCAGCTGAAACCCTGCTTATAGCGATCGCTCCCCTAAAATGATGTCAAAAGGGTTTTCCGACCGACTTCTCCCCCCGATTGCCATAAAGAATGGATTTTAGTCAATTACTTGTTGAAAAAATAGACGCGATCGTCAAAAACTGGATTGAAGCAGTTCGCTTGGATAAGCAGATTTCCAGCGCTGACGATTTACCAGTCTCAGCTATACGAAATCACATTCCCAATGTTCTCAAGGCGATGGCAACCGCGCTTTCTCAGTCGCAAAAGAGCGATATTCAGTCTATTGTTGACAATAGTTGGAATCATGGTGTTCTGCGGGCGGAACAAGGTTTTGCTCCCACAGAAATTGCGCGAGAGTATCGCTTACTACGTCGGGTAATCTATTCTTCTTTAGAAGCCGACCTACTACAGGCTACGGTTCCGGAAGTAATACGAGTTTATAATCTGGTTGACGCCGTAATCGACGAAGCCATTGCCCAGTGCTTCAAAAGTTATGTAGAGGAGCGATTGCGGGAGTATGAGCAGCTACAAAGTCAAGTAGAGCTAAATAATCAGGAACTAACTCGCTTAGCAAAAGCTAATCAAGACAATCTCTCTCAACTAGCCCACGAACTGAAAAACCCTCTGAACTCAATTATTGGCTATTCGGAACTATTTTTGCGGTCTACACGCAAGAACGTTGAGCCTCAAAATAACGTTCCTCATTTGGAACACATTGAGCGAGTGCTACGCAATGGTAGACAGTTACTTCGGCTGATCAACGATGCACTAGAAATTTCCCGGTATTCGGCAGGGAAGATAGAGTTGCACCTAGAACCGACAGATGTGTGCTCTTTAATCAATGATGTGGTGGATATGTTGAAGCCTTTAGCTGATGCCAAAGAGCTAGAACTGGTGGTTGATTGCGATCGCGCTCCCGAAAAAGTTCTGACAGATCCTTTACGATTACAGCAAATTGTCACAAATCTCCTCAGCAATGCAATTCGCTACACAAAGTCGGGAAGCGTCCAATTAACCTGCCAGATGTCATCTGATAACCACTGGTCTACTATGATTAGTGACACGGGAGTGGGGATTGCGCCAGAAAATCAACCGCGTGTCTTTGACCCCTTCTTTCAAGTTAGCAATAGCGGCATTCGCTTAGCCGATAGTACTGGCTTAGGGTTAGCAATTGTCTCGCAGCTAGTAAAACTCATGCAAGGCGAAATAAAGCTGGTATCCCAGGTTGGAGTTGGCTCCACCTTCACTGTCATCTTGCCGTTAGAAGTCAAAATTGAATCAATTACTTAACTTTTGGTATTAAGTTATTTCGCCTCCAAGTAAGTAGGCAAGAATAAATCCAGCTCTTTCAATCGATAGGATTTTCTTAAAGTGTTTCGTATTCAGAGGTAAAGCTTATTACTGAGGGGAACCCATAATCTCCTTCAATCGCAAAGATGCTTTCACTCTTGCTATTAACTCATCATAATCAATGGGTTTACGGAGAAAGTCATTAGCTCCTAATTCTAAGCCCTGGGGTATATTGGCATTGATATAAGCTGTGATTAGAAGAATCGGAACAAAAGGAAGCTCTTTATTTTGCCGAACCCGTCGAGTGACTTCATAGCCATCCATTTTTGGCATCATGGCATCCATCAAGATCAAATCCGGTGGCGAAGCTTCTATTTTGGCTAACGCTGATTTGCCATTTGTAGCCGTATCAACTTCATACCCTTCTTCGGTCAAAACTGTCTCTAGAAGAAACACATTATCTTCTATATCATCTACAACCAGAATGCGTTTAGCTTGATGTTTAGCTTGAAAAGGCACCATAAAACAAAGCCCCGCTTTAAGCAAAAATGCTTAGAAGAGTTTTTAAATTTCGCAATCTTATACTTATATAATCGCTGTTTTTTTACTTAATTACCTTCTGTCTTAAGGAGAGTCTCCGCTTACCTCAGTTAAAGCGGAGCTACCCTCCACCTTGAGGAGTCGTTACTTGATGTAAAAATCCATCGCCTACTGACTTACAGAAAATGACAGTGCCTTTATACGTTTTGACAAATCAAAGACACTGCCATGAAGTTTGATTAGGTTGAGCTGATCTCTAAACTCAGTCACATGCCATTACTAAATAAGTAGCATTAAGAGAAAAACCCATAATAGTAAAGGCTAGCAACAGTGAGAATCAGCAGAACTCCCACTGAAATACTGATTGTCAGTTGCAGAGGAATGCTCTTTTTAGGATTTAGACCATCTTGACCGTGGTCTATAACACTCGAAATATCATCGTTAGCCCCAGGTTCGTAACTTTTTTTTCCGCTGTTCATATCATTCATAGTTATTTTCAGTTATCTCTAAAATTACTTCTGCTGCTAAAAAATTCATCTAACTTTCGACGGAGCTAAAAAAGGTTATAAAAGACCTGATAACAATAAAAATATTTTATTCCAAGACTAATTACCATTTTGGTGCTGTAGTAGCAGAAGTGATATTCTCTAACCTTTATTTTGCTAAGGCTTTTTATCTCCTCATGCAGCTTGTAAGGGCTTTGGCAGACTTGATAAAATTAAACCAACTGTCCCCCAGTTTCACATCTCCTTCTCAGTCAATGATTTGTACTATTTCAGTGATTAAGATGGCTAGTTTTTAATCCTTGAAGATTGCCGTAAAGAGTCGGGAGGAGTTGCGGTAACAATGGTGACTGGATTTAGGGGAGAAAAGCGGGTGAGGGAACTAATCGGGACGGAACGTGCAAGCTGCACTTGCAAGAGATGATAGTTCCAGGCATGAATGTTGAACCAATGGCAAGCGGTGTGGAAATGTTCGATGGTGGCTAAGGTGAGGACAACGCTGCCATTGGGTGCAAGCTGGGCTTCGCAGGTATCAAGAATTTGAGCTAAGTTGCCACCACTCCCGCCGATAAAAATGCGGTTTGGGGATGGGAGATGGTGCAGAATGTCGGGGCAAAACCCGTGAATTGAGGTAACGTTGTGGACTTGTAAGCGTTGGCAGTTTTTTTCAATTAAGGCTGAACCGATCGCTGTTTTTTCAATCGCGTATACCCCAGAGGTAGGACACAAGCGGGCAATTTCAATAGATACGGAACCTGTCCCTGCACCGATATCCCAAACGATTTGCCCGGGTTGGAGGGCGAGTTCTCCTAGTACCATCAGACGGATTTCGCGTTTGGTCATTAAGCCGGGGCGATCGCTAAAACTAATGAAGGCGCTATCGGGTAATCCAAATAGCGGTAGGGCGTCCAGATTGAGGGGCTGTTCGCTTTCCGGCTGACGCCGGAGGACAACGACGTTTAGGGGTGCAAAAGTTTGGTTGGCGATCGCTTCTAATTCCCCACATTGCACCTGCTCATCAATCCCGCCTAAGTTTTCACAAACCCAGCACTGGTAAGCACTAGGTAAACCAAGGGCAAGGATGAGACGAGCGATCGCCTTGGGGGTATTTGTCCCATCGGTAAGGACAGCAATTTTCTCAACCCCTTGTTGCAACGCCGCTGTCAGCTCATCCATTGAGCGTCCGTGAGCGCTAATTATCTGGGCATCTTGCCAAGGTAGTTTGATGTGATTGAAAGCCAGTTGAACGGAACTCAGATGGGGATGAAAGATCAGTCGTTCTTCTGGGAGTTCGGCTAGGAGTAGGCGTCCTAAGCCAAAGAATAAGGGATCACCGCTAACGAGGACGACAATGCGATCGCCACTGTCTGCTAAACGGCGATGAATTTCTGCGATCGCGCTAGTAAAATCTCCCAGTACTAGGCGTTGTGCGGGATGGTTGGGGAAGTAGCTGAGGTGGCGATCGCTTCCTACTAGGAGAGTGGCATACTCCACTATTGAACGCACCGCACTGGTGAGTCCGGCTGCACCATCTAAACCAATACCTACAACATGAATGAGTGTTAGTTGAGGAGAGTTAACCACTATCTGTAGGCGCAAGCCTTACCGCAGGTCACGCAGATAAACATAAATTTATTTTTAATATAGGTAACATTTTGTAGAAGCGTTGGCACCGGAGCGAGGCGTAGACGACCCTACTGTGTCCCCCTGGTTATCTCACTATGCTTTATGTTGGCGGCGTCCCCACGCCAGCACAAGCAACGCATTCAGGATTGCAGCAGCAGCGGGGGAACCCCCTTTACGACCTTCAACGCGGATTTGCGGCACGGGGGTTTGTGCCAGAGTAGCTTTAGATTCCAGAACCGAGATAAAACCCACGGGTGCGCCAATAACTAACGCGGGTTGGATGGGGGAAGTAGATAACTGATTGCAAAGAGCAATTAAGGCAGTGGGAGCATTACCGATGACGTAAACCGCCTGAGGAAATTCCTCAAAACATTGCATTAAGCCAGTCTCAGTGCGAGTTTTTCCCGGAAGAGCAACAGCCGCCCGTTCCACCGCCGTCACTAGGGGATTATCAAAAGTTTTGGCAACCATCCCAGCGACTCCCTGTTTCACCATACCAACATCAGTAACGATGGGTACTTGGGCTTGGAGAGCCGCGATCGCTTTTTCAATTGCCCCCGGACTAAACCGCAACAACTGCGCGAACTCAAAGTCAGCCGTGCTGTGAATTGTTCGCCGGACAATGGCGTACTCAGCCGGACTGAAGTTGTGTTCCCCGATCTCGCGGTCGATGACGGCGAAACTCTGCTCAAGAATTGGATGATTGAGAGAGGTCATAAATAGAAGTATGAATGATCAAATTAGGTTAACTGATAGACAATCGGTGATTGGAGATTCGGTACTTTTACTCACTGAGTCTCGGCATCAACAATTAGGAAATCATTTCCCCTCTACTAGCTGTTCAATTCACCCTTCATACTTCACCCTTCATACTTCACCCTTCACCCTTCACCCTTCACCCTTCACCCTTCAC
>NZ_JCACLG010000020.1:0-68287 GCF_059505785.1 Kastovskya adunca
GCTTTCGCGTCTTTGTAGTGTGGTTGTCATGGTTGAGATAATTGCAATGATTTGGTTTTTGTTCGGCAGCAGTTTCTTGCCGCCTACAGTTACATTAACGTTCTTCAGGTGTTTTGTAAAGTTATTTGAAGAATCTTAACATTTCGACCTAATTCCTAACCGGGGGGCCATTGTAGAGAACGGCCTCCCAAAATGTGTAAGTGAAGGTGGTCAACGGTTTGTCCACCATCAGCACCGTTGTTAATCACAACACGGTAGCCATTACTCAGTCCCGCTTCCTCGGCAACTCGTTTAGCGGTTAGGAGGAGATGACCTAATACTGCGTGGTCGTCTGACTCAGCCGTTGCTAGTTGCACAATGGTCTTTTTGGGAATGACCAGGATGTGAACGGGGGCTTGGGGATTGATGTCTTTGAAGGCAAGGGCTAAGTCATCTTCGTAAACAATGTCAGCAGGAATTTCCTTGCGGATAATTTTGCTAAAAATCGTCTCACTCATACAGTCCTTATTGTTACTGATTTGCTACGAGCAATTTTAAGGGTTAGACGTGCTCAAGAGGACTCAATACAGTAATTCTCCGGATTAGCTACTAAGAAGGCAAGCACTATACTGGCGAGCAGTCTCAGGCTTAGGGTGATATGCTTGCCAGGATTTGGAGTGCCTCGATTGTTGGTATTGATGCGGTCAAGGTTGGTGTCGAAGTTGATGTGTCTGGGGGCTTACCAGGAATCGTAGTAGTAGGTTTGCCGGATGCGGCGGTGCAGGAATCGCGAGAACGGGTAAAGGCGGCGCTGAAAAATGCTGGCTTTGCTTTTCCGATGCGGAAGATTGTGATCAACCTCACCCCTGCTGACTTGCGTAAGGAAGGGCCAAGTTTTGATTTGCCCATTAGTGTAGGAATTTTGGCGGCATCGGAACAAGTGAGCGCTCAGTTATTGGGCGATTATCTGTTTTTGGGGGAGGTTTCCTTAGATGGTAGTTTGCGGGCGATCGCGGGTATTCTCCCCATTGCTGCTGCGGCTCAACGCCTAGGAATTACAGGGTTAGTGGTTCCGGCTGATAATGCACGGGAAGCCGCCGTAGTGCAAGATTTAGCGGTCTATGGATTCAAACATCTTGAACAGGTGGCTGACTTTTTGAATCAGCCGGAGCGTTACAAACCGTTTCAAATTGATCGGTTAAAGGAGTTGTCTCGGTCTCGATATACAGGGCCAGATTTAAAAGATGTAAAGGGGCAGCAACATGCTCGTCGGGCATTGGAAATTGCGGCGGCGGGGGGACATAATTTAATTTTTGTCGGGCCTCCCGGAAGCGGGAAGACGATGCTCGCTAGACGTTTATCTGGTATCTTGCCACCTTTATCGTTCTCGGAAGCCTTGGAAGTGACGCAAATCCATTCCGTGGCTGGGTTACTGAAAGAGCGAGGTTCCTTGGTAAGCGATCGCCCCTTTCGTAGCCCTCATCACTCGGCTTCTGGCCCCTCTTTGGTGGGTGGAGGGAGCTTTCCCCGTCCTGGAGAAATCTCTCTATCTCACCGGGGTGTCCTTTTCTTAGATGAACTGACGGAATTTAAGCGAGATGTGCTGGAATTTTTGCGTCAGCCTTTAGAAGATGGTCATGTGACGATTTCCCGGACTCGCCAGTCGGTGATGTTCCCGGCTCAGTTTACCCTAGTGGCAAGTACTAATCCCTGCCCCTGTGGTTACTACGGCGACACTATCCAAGCCTGCACTTGTTCTCCCCGACAGCGAGAGCAATACTGGGCAAAGCTTTCTGGCCCCTTGATGGACAGAGTTGATTTGCAAGTGGCGGTAAATCGTCTTAAGCCAGAAGAAATTACGCGACAACCCCAGGGAGAAGAATCAGCAATAGTCCGGGAAAGAGTCCAAGCCGCACGCGATCGCGCTTGTCATCGTTTTCAGGCAGAACCAAGTATCAGTTGCAATGCCCAGTTACAAAGCCGTCACCTCCTAGAATGGTGTTTATTAGATGATGCCAGTCGTAGTTTATTAGAAGCCGCTATTCGGAAGCTAGGGCTGTCGGCAAGGGCAAGCGATCGCATTTTAAAAGTTGCCCGCACTATTGCTGATTTAGCCGGAGATGAGCACCTAAAAACTCACCATGTTGCTGAAGCAGTTCAGTACCGGACAATCGATAGAATGCAGTGATGAGAATATTTGTGTCAGCAATCTGCAATCGATCGGCAGATAAACGACACATCAAAAATTCGTCAGGCGGCTAATCTCACCAACGAAGATAAGCATCCCACAATCACACGAATGCCACCAAGTTATCCTGGGGGCGCACGGTGCCGTCTTTGGCTGATTACTTGACTGGTATTAACGCGATCGCCAACAGCCTGAGGTTTGTTTTGACTTGATGATTCATCCCTAACTTTTCTTTTTAGGAATCACCTGTCTCATTCCGCCCTTAGCCCCGACGGTATCACCTTGGTAGCGAGGAATAATATGAATATTCGCGTGCATCATCGTTTGACCTGCAACCCTATTGATATTCATTCCCACATTAAAACCGTCAGGCTGAAATTCTTTACTCAAAATTTCTTGCACCTTGTTAGCCATAAACCAGCAAGCGGATTGTTCTTTAAATGGCAGCTCAAAATAATTAGCAATATGACGTTTTGGTAAAACTAAAACATGACCTTTACTCAGAGGGTAGCCATCAAATATCGCATAAGCTGTCGCTGACTCGGTTAGTAAAGTTAAATTTTTATGCGGATTGCAAAATATACATTTATTAGATGAATTTCTTTGATGATTGTAATGAACATATTCATAAATTTCACAATACTCCTCTAAATGAATTGGCTTGAAAGGCAGTCTTACAATACATTGATAGGTAGGTTTTTTATAAACGTAGTGTTCTCGAAAACCTTCTTTTTTAAGATCTCTTCTGACTGCATAATAAGCCTTGCCCCCTGGCTTTAAGAGATGGGAAACTTCCATAAGAACATTAGCTTGCTCTTCAGAAAATAAAACATTTAGAACATAAAAGCAAATTATCGTATCGAACTTGCCATGAGGGTATTCTGGGAAATAATGAGGGTCATATCCCGCAATATCAAAACCTTTCTGTCGCAACAACTTGACATCATTACCGAAGCCGCAACCAAAGTCTAATATTTTACCTTGAAGTAAGTTCTGGCTCAACAAGAACTGTGCAGGAAACGACAGATGAATTCTTTCTATTGCCGTCAGGTGGCTGAATTGATTTTTCTGCTTCTTCATAAAAACCTAAAAGATGATCTTTTTTAAGATACTAATAGTATCAACGATCACCAAAATAATTAGGTCAACGAGTTATGCTAAAAGCAAGGTTTAGTAAATAGAGTATGCCAATCATTACTGCTATTGACACGTTAGAGAACGCTAGGTAATTAGAATAGAGCCATAGGAATGAGGCGTCTATTCTAATTGCAGCATTGCGTTAAGGCATAGAGCTTGAAAGGTTTCTGGATGTTATCTAGAAAACTGTAGACGAGGTAAATTACACCTTGAAGTTGTTACAGCGCCGTCATTACTTTTAGTAATTCTGATGATAAATCTGTATTAGAACTATTTTTCTTTTTAAATAAGACACCTGCCAGAAAGTAAATATTTTGCGAATAGAAGGCTTGACGATTTTTTTGTAGCTTGGCAATAGTCTGTCTAACTTTCGGTTCGCAGCTGTAGTAACCAAACTTCAGGGGAGAAATCAGAAAGTCAATAACCTGATAATCCTGAGCGATCGCGTAATCAATAGTTTCAACTGGATTAGAGTATGCCGAAATCATCAACAAAACATTCTCGCAATCTAATGAGAGAAGCTGTTTAGTAATGCTTGCTCCATCCGCACCACCATGCAAGGAAGGCATATATAGCTCGTCATCGGGTGCAGGAAGGTAAGGTGGGTTGGCAATTAGATAATTGGCATTAGAGGAAAAGTTCTTGAAGAAACACTTATTGTGAATGGTGTATTGATGGTTAAGCCGATATTGCTCAATCCTAGAACTCCCTATTTCACAAGCCGCAGAATTTAATTCATAACCTTGAACAAAGCCCTTAAATTTAATTTTAAGTAAACAATTAATTACTGGACTACCATCTCCGGCACCAAATTCGACGACGGAATCAAAACGGGTGCAGTGATTTAGCACCATTCTTTCCAGACACTGAGAATAAAACTGAGATTCTTCTGGACAGGAGAAAACTTCATTAGGTGAATAGGGTTGAACGACTGTGTTCGAGGATAATAATGCTTCTTTCATGAGATAAATTTCACCGTGTGCATTTAATGTGGAGGAGGTTGGCTGCAATACCCCCTAGAGAATCTTTCAAATGATGCTAAATCAATAGGATTGCTCTACCTATTTGAGGGCGCGAATGATGGCTGCATCGGCACGATCGCCTACCCGTTTTTCCTGGTTGCAACCCAGTATTAGTTCTCACTCTTGCCAAACAGATTTAAGGCGATCGCGTACCCACTGCAAATAAGAGGATCGCTCGTTTGTATGATGGCGCAACCCTTCGTACCGGAACAGGTTGAGCCGATTAATCAGGTAAAGAATGCGTTGCAAAAATAAGTGAGCCGCATCTACATCATCTGCTGTGTAAGCTCTCCTCAGAGCATTAGCGCTCGTCACTTCAAGACTGCTTGCTAACTCAGAGGAAGGATTTACCTGCCGCTCTAAATCTTCACGAGCTAGCCGTTGAATGAGTTGTTGTTCTACTTTGAGGAAATTAGTCAAGGGAAAAACAGACGACAATTTTTTTGATATCCCTTTGATCTCACGATCGGGACTCAAAGCTGCGGTCATATTGCGATGCCTTAAATCTTTTCTAAATTTGCTTGAGTGAACGCTGAAAATAAGGACAATCTTAAAAATTGTGTACTTCAGCTCATATAACCATAAACAAATCACATTTTCACTTCCGTCCATCCTTAGACAGAATCATCAGCTCCACATTTTGGAATGGCGAGATTAGGTTGTTTGTGCTAACTCAACTTAGGACGTGGGACGATCGCCTGGGATTTACTCGCACTTGGGTAAAGCAGAAATAAAAACTAAGCAGGACACAGGTCGTGTCGGTTGACTGATAAATCTTTGCGGGTCGGCGGGGCTGAAAATCGTGAAGCCCAACGCAGACAATACTTTCAACGATTTTACATATTTCGCATATCTCGATATACCAACCTATAAATCAAGGGGTGTAGGAGTTTTTCCAGTCAATCAACACGATCGGTTTGAATCAAGACTGAACCATCCTCATCCCTGCCTAGTCTAAGGTAGTACAACAATTCAAATGCGTTGTTGCTGCACACTCACAACCTGAAACTTTCACAGTTATGAAGAAGAAATCTTTGTTCTTATTGCCAGGGGCGATCGCATTGATGCTTGCTGCTTCCCCAATGATTCCCGTTTTGAACCAAGCGGCTGTTGCTAATCCTAGCGGCGTCGGTGGAGCGAGAATGAAATTCGGTCAACTAAATTTGACGGATGCTCAACAGGCGCAAATGCGGCAAATTCAGGAGTCTACGCGTCAGCAAATGAATTCCATTCTCACCCCGGAGCAACAGGAACAAATGCGCCTTGCTAAAGAGCAACGGCAAAGACCAAACCTGAATCTAACCCCAGAGCAACAGTCAAGGATGCAAGAGATTTGGCAGAACGCCAAGACTCAGATGCAAGCAGTGCTGACTCCTGAGCAACAGCAACAACTTCAGGAATCTCGCCAGCAATGGCGTCAACGCCGTCAGCAACAATCTGAGGGAGCAAGTCAACAATAGAACGAGCACAACAGTTCTAAATTAGGTCTTTGCTCTGCATTTGAAAGGTCGCGCGAAAAGATCTTGCCGATCAAGTGCAGAGCATCAAGAGAGCAGGGAAACATTACTATCAACTAGAGCCTATGCCCTGTGCTTAAAGATGTCTAATTGATTAGGGTGAGGGGCGCGATCGCACTACACGTCGCCTGCTTCCCAGAAGCCAACCCAACCTATGCTCAACCTTGCTGCGTGTCGTGGCGGTGCGCTTTCACTACACTGCCAAATTGAAGAGTATTAAGATTTGCCGTCTAGGTAGAATAATGGCAAATTAGCCTAGAAGTTGGAGCCGATGGAACCAGCCGCTGCTGAAAATGGATGGGTCAACACAATCGACTCAAACAACCCAGAAGTCATCGAAAACGCCCGTCAAATTATTGAAAATACCCTCTACTGCACATTATCCACCTGCTCGTCAGAAGGTTTTCCTTGGGTATCCCCCGTTTTTTTCGTCCCCGATCACAACTGGAACCTCTATTGGTCATCAGCAGTAGCAGCTAAACATTCACAAAACATTGATCACAACAATGGACGAGTCGCGATCGCCATTTTCAATTCCCATGTTAAAGAGGGGACAGGGAAAGGACTCTATTTTTACGGAACGGCATCAGAGGTAAAGCCAGAGCAAGTAGCGTCGATAATGAAACTGCTGTTTAATCGGGCTGGGAAGCAACTGCACAGAACCGTTGAGGACTATCTGTTGGACTCACCTCGCAGAATTTATCAGTTCCGACCGACAGAAGCGTGGATTTCAGGCGATCGCTTGCCAATCGAGAATCAGTTAGTGGATATCAAGATCCAGCTTCATCTCAAAGACCTGATTGGGGCGCAGTAAGAGCGATCGCCTTTGTTACTTCCGGTGAGCCTTCACTGCCCTAGACTCTATTGTGAACGCTGGAATATCTTGCAGTTCTGCTTCGCTCAGGCTGTATTGTTCGCAAACCAAACTTAAACGAGTCCCAGTGGTCTTAACCGCATTAACCGCATGGGTGAGGTCGCCCTGAAAATACAGCAGTGTATTGGCTTGTGGCTTAATCTGCCCAACTTGCCGTTTGTTCCGGCGCAGCACCAACTCTCCCCCTTGCAGATTGGACGGTACCTGCACATAAAGAACGCTAACTACCACGGGAGGCTCAACCGTTTTGCAGTAAGACCGCAAAGAGCGATCGATATGAGGATCGACGCGGGAGCCTTCTTTGAGTAGCAGGGGGTTGAGGTAGAAAGCATTACAGGTGGGTTGTAACGCTTGGTCTAAATAGGGCTTGAAGAAGGGAAACCGCCGTTCTACTTCCCCAAGTTCTGAACGTTGAAACACCACAGAAAACCCTTTAGTGCCAACGAAGTCACGGTTGAGGTTGTTGATTGCCAGATAAGAACACGCCAGAATCTCTCCTCGCAGGTCGTTGAGGTAATTACTTGAGAAGGCGTTGGGGTGTTGAGAATAGTAGTTCAAGGCGCTCAGGAGATTGAAATTAGGTGAGGAGACTAGCGAAGCAATAAGTGCCTTTGCCTTTGCTATGGTAGCTTTCCTGATGTCGCCCCTGCTTTTGCCCAACCCTTGGTAAAGCACTAGGGTTTCTAAGAGGGATGCTAAACCATTGAATCTTTTGTTCAACCCGTCAGGAAAACCATCTGCTCCTGTTGATGTTGATAGCAGCATTGACACACGCCCACATATGTGTTCCCTTCCAGCTAAGCATGGAGATGTGGGTTATCTAATCATCAAAGAAACATGCAGAAGAACCATCGCTCGGCTTTACTATCTGGCTTCCTACTACTGAGCATTTTGGGACTCAGTGCTTGCGTGGGATCAGTGGCAGACACGCCCAACTCCTCAGATTTCTCTCAGGAAGAAATAGAACAATCAGCAGACACAACAGATTCCTCCACAGAGTTTGAAGACAGAGAACTCCCTTATGACTCCCAGCAAACCGATTCGCTAGAAGAGCGTCCCGCAAGAGTGGCGCAAAATTCCTCAAACTCCGCCAGTCGTCCAACAAGACAGGTCGCTCAAAAACCCTCAGCCCCCGCTAAAGCAACTCTCAAAAACGTGAAGGTATTCTTTCCGAAAAGTCCTGAGAGTGCAGAAGATTTCACCGCTGTCAAACCCGTATGGCGAACCACCTCAAGCGAAGGTGTTGCCAGCTTTGCCATTGAACAACTGATTGCTGGCCCCACGAGTAGAGAGAAACAAAATGGTGTAACTACAGCGCTTCAGTTAAGGGGAAATTCTAACTGTGGCAAAGACTTTACTCTCTCGATCAATCAGGGTGTCGCTAGACTGCAATTTTGTCGGGATGTGCTATCTGCGGGCATTGGTGATGATGCTCGCGCCCAAAGCGCTATCGAAACAACCCTCAAGCAGTTTTCCACCATTAAATCTGTAGTTCTTTTGAACAAAAATGGCAACTGTTTGGCAGATGCAAGCGGTGACAACAGATGTTTGGGTTCAGTCAGCACTCAGCCGAAACTCAACAGAAACTCGCAACTTGCTATTAATGGTATTGGTCCTGTGAATATCGGAATGACGGTTGAGCAAGCATCACAGGCGGCGGGAATTAAACTCGTGTCGTCCAATCCCAATCCCAATCGCATCTGCGACTACTACAAACTAGCTGGAGAACCAGAGGGCGTTGTTTTCATGGTGACGAACGGTCGAATCGCTAGGGTGGAGATTGAGACAGACGATATTACCACGGTCAGCGGGGCAAAGATTCCAGATACTGAAGAGTCAGTTCAGTCACTGTATGGCGGCAACCTACAAGTAAGCAGACTTCCGTATTCAGAAGATGGTCATTTCCTGACGTTTATCCCGAAAAGCAATAGAGACAAAAACTTACGTCTCAAGTTTGTTACTAAAGGAGAGCGAGTGAATGCCATGTTGGCGGGTAAACTGCCGGAGGTGAATTACATCGAAGGTTGTTTGGATGTCCGTCCTGAAGCGTAATGGTTAAATGAGGGATAAGCGCGATCGCATCTTAATCTGAAGCAATGGGCGACTGATACATGGAGCTTATTCAAACCACGGTTCAGATCCCCGACTTCTTAGAGAAGTCGGGGATCTCAGCTTCCGTCAGTTACAATCGCTTAATGTTTGGTAGCTTAAAGCCTCACTCCTGCTTTACTCTGACAGTTATTGCTTCATCCATTAATAAACATCCCTTTACATGACCTCGGTTTTCCCTCATCAAAAAGCCAAAGCCCTGAAAACAGGTAGCCGTCGCCCTGCTAAGGAACTATGCAGCGAGTGCGGCTTGTGTGATACATACTACATCCATTATGTCAAGGAAGCGTGTGCTTTCTTAAACCAGCAGATTGCCGAATTGGAAGAAGAAGCCCACGGACGCAGCCGCGATTTAGATAACCAAGATGATTGGTACTTTGGCGTTCATCAAGATATGATGGCGGCGCGAAAAACTCAGCCGATTGAGGGGGCGCAGTGGACGGGGATTGTCAGCAGCATTGCCATTGAAATGCTCAATCGAGGCTTGGTGGAAGGCGTTGTCTGCGTTCAAAACACCAAGGAAGACCGATTTCAACCGATGCCGATTATTGCGCGGACACCAGAGGAGATTCTGGCAGCACGGGTGAATAAACCAACGCTTTCGCCTAATTTATCGGTGTTGGAGGAAATCGAGAAATCTGGGATGAAGCGGCTACTGGTTATCGGCGTTGGTTGCCAGATTCAGGCATTGCGCGCAGTCGAGAAGGAACTGGGCTTAGAAAAGCTTTATGTTTTAGGCACGCCCTGCGTAGATAACGTTACCCGTGCGGGATTGCAGAAGTTTTTGGAAACCACCAGCCGTTCCCCAGAAACAGTGGTGCATTACGAGTTTATGCAAGACTTCCGGGTTCACTTCAAGCATGAAGATGGCTCGATTGAAATGGTACCGTTTTTTGGATTGAAGACGAATCAACTTAAGGATGTCTTTGCGCCTTCCTGCATGAGTTGTTTTGACTATGTAAATTCCTTGGCAGACTTAGTGGTGGGTTATATGGGCGCACCCTTTGGCTGGCAATGGATTGTAGTTCGCAACGACACGGGGCAAGAAATGCTGGACTTGGTGCAAGAACAGCTAGAAACGCAGCCTGTAATGTCGAAGGGAGACAGACGCAATGCTGTGCAGCAAAGCATTCCCGCTTACGACAAAGGCGTCACTCTGCCAATGTGGGCGGCGAAGATGATGGGTGTGGTGATTGAACAGATTGGCCCCAAAGGATTGGAGTATGCCCGCTTCTCGATTGACTCGCACTTCACTCGCAACTATTTATACATGAAGCGCCACCATCCAGAGAAGTTGGAGGCGCATGTTCCAGAGTACGCCAAGCGGATTGTCGGACAGTACAAGTTACCTGTATCGTAATCAGCTATAAGCATAGGACTTGTAGGGGCATGGTATGCTGTGCCCCTATTCCATGAATGGGGATAGGTTGCCAGTAAAAAACAGGCTCACCTACCCTTGCTTTGAGTGAAGAGAACGGCAAACCACTCTCTAACCGTTTTATGAAACAGCAGGAATTGCCTTTAATCGGCTGGCGAGAACGGCTTTCTTTGCCGGAGTTGGGAATTATAAACGTTAAGGCAAAAATTGACACGGGGGCACGTTCTTCTGCTTTACATGCTTTCGATGTGGAAAGGTTTGAGCGTGAGGGGAAGATGATGGTACGCTTCAAAGTTCATCCCTACCAACAGGACACCTACCACACTGTTCTGGCGGAAGCCGAACTTCTCGATCAACGATCCGTTCGGAATTCCGGCGGACAAGCCACAGTGCGACCCGTTATTCAGACTCCTGTAACCCTAGGAGAGTACGTGTTTCCCATTGAATTGACTTTAACAAATCGCGATGTCATGGGCTTTCGGATGTTGCTGGGACGGCAGGCGGTACGTCGTCGCTTTTTAGTAGATGCAGGTTGCTCCTTTTTGTATGGTTCGGCTGAGAACCCTAAAATTAAGCAGATAAGTCACAAATAACGATGAAAATCGCAATTTTATCCCAGGATGCATCACTGTACTCCACTCGTCGTCTAAAAGAGGCTGGAGAAGAACGAGGACACCAGATTCGGGTGGTTGATTATGTGCGCTGTTATATGAACATCACCTCTCATAAGCCAATGGTGATGTATCAGGGAAAACCGTTGGAAAATTTTGATGCGGTCATTCCTCGGATTGGGGCGTCAAAAACGTTCTACGGAACGGCAGTGGTACGACAGTTTGAGGTCATGGGAGTCTTCAGTGCTAACGAATCGCAGGCAATTTCTCGCTCTCGCGATAAGTTGCGCTGCTTGCAAATCCTCTCCCGTGAAGGCATTGGTTTACCTGTGACGGGCTTTGCCCATTCAACACAAGATATTGACGGCTTAATCGAACTGGTTGGCGGTGCGCCGTTAGTGATTAAGCTGCTGGAGGGAACCCAAGGAATTGGGGTGGTGCTGGCAGAAACTCACCAAGCAGCGAAGTCGGTAATTGAAGCCTTTCGCGGTTTGGATGCAAATATTTTGGTGCAGGAATATATCAAAGAAGCCGCAGGTATGGATATTCGCTGCTTTGTGATTGGTGATAAGGTTGTGGCATCAATGAAACGGCAAAGCGCACCAGGAGAATTCCGCTCAAACCTGCACCGAGGCGGAACAGCGGAGAAAATCAAGTTGACGCCAGAGGAGCGAAGTACAGCGATACGGGCAGCAAAAGCAATGGGGCTGAGAGTAGCTGGGGTAGATTTGCTACGCTCAAATCATGGTTCGGTGGTGATGGAGGTAAATTCTTCACCGGGACTAGAGGGGATTGAAAAGGCAGCGGGGGTAGATGTGGCAGCAAGAATTATTGAATTTTTAGAAAAAAACGCCACTTTAGGAAAAACGCGCGATCGCATTCAGTATTAATTTTGTGAGTCGTCAGGGAAAACCGTTTAAAAATTAGGATATCTATACTTACTCAACGGTTGCTAATAGAAGAAATTGAGTAGTCAGGAATTAAATCTCGATGGTGTTGAGATACCAGCAGTGATTCGGATGGCGGGTGTGGCGATCGCACCAGGGGAACGCAAGTGCTTAGAACTTCCCGTAGGGCGTCTGCCGACACAAACGATGCTCTCGTTACCTGTCACTATCATTAATGGCTTGCAAACGGGGCCCAAGCTGTGGCTTAGTGCTGCCATCCACGGTGATGAAATCAATGGTGTGGAGATTATTCGCCAAGTTTTAGAACAAGTTAAGCCGGAGCAATTGTACGGTAGCTTGATCGCTGTCCCCATTGTCAATGTTTTCGGCTTTATCGAGCAGTCCCGCTACTTGCCGGATAGACGGGATCTCAACCGCTCGTTTCCTGGTTCTCCCCGTGGTTCCTTGGCATCCCGCTTGGCGCACTTATTTATGCGAGAAGTCGTCAGCCGTTGCACCCACGGCATTGATCTGCATACGGCTTCCCATCACCGCACGAATCTGCCGCAAGTGCGTGCAAATTTACAAGATGCAGAAACCTATCGCTGTGCTAAGGCGTTCGGTGCGCCGATGCTGATTCATGCCACCACCCGCGATGGTTCCCTACGGCAAGCCGCAACTCAGCGAGGCATCCCTGTACTGTTGTATGAAGGGGGAGAAGCACTGAGGTTTGATGATTATGCGATCGCCATCGGTGTAAAAGGCATATTGCAAGTGATGAATCACCTGGGAATGGTGCAGTTGGGGTTAACGCCCCCTGCTGCGCCACCGATGGAAGTCAAAGAAAGTAAGTGGATACGGGCGCGGCGCAGTGGCATTTTTCATCTGAAGGTTACTTTAGGTCAACAAGTAGAAAAAAAACAGCTCTTAGGCGTTATTTCTGATGCCTTTGGTGAAAGCACCTTCAACACCTATGCTCCCTGTAATGGTGTAGTTATCGGTTACACGCAAAATCCTTTAGTGAACCAGGGAGATGGAATTTTGCATCTAGCCGTTTTCGATGCTCGTTCTGACAAGAAGGAGTAATCTCGTCGTTGTAACATTAACGAGCGATCGCATTCTAGTAACCTCTGTGATTAGTAATTAAAAAATTGAAATAAAAGATTGAGTCGTGAGATCAAAAGGGGTTAATAACTGTTTTAACGTAGTTTTGTTTTCCCTAAATTCCGCGTTAGATAGGTTGTAATTATTTATTAATAGATTAGCTATGTTGCTTATAAGTAAAAGCAGTATTTGTGTTTTAGATATCAGAAAATTTATGGAAATATAAAATTAACATGACAGACCACGATCGCCTATTTAAAGAGCTAATCACTACCTTTTTTGTGGAATTTTTAGAACTCTTTTTTCCCGAAGTTCTTACTTATCTCCAAGCAGACTCTCTGGAATTTATTGATAAAGAACTCTTTACTGATGTGACGGCGGGTGAGCAGTATGAAGCCGATTTGCTCGTGAAAGCTAGATTTAGAGCACAAGACTCCTTCTTTCTGATTCACGTCGAAAACCAAGCGAGTCCTCAATCTGACTTCGGATGGCGGATGTTTCGCTACTTTGCACGTCTCTACGAAAAATTTGCCCTACCCGTATATCCCATCGCTCTATTTTCTTTTGATACTCCTCGACGCCCAGAACCCGACGTTCACCGAGTGGAATTTCCTGACCAAGTGGTTCTGGAGTTCCACTATCAGGTGATTCAGCTCAATCGCCTGAATTGGCGAGATTATCTACGTCAGCCGAATCCCGTCGCCAGTGCACTGATGGCAAAGATGAACATTGCCACCGAAGAACGTCCTAGAGTGAAGCTGGAATGTCTGCGGCTACTAGCAACCTTGCGCCTCAATCCGGCACGGATGCAGTTAATTTCTGGGTTCATCGATACATATTTGCGTCTCAATGCAGAGGAGGAGCAACGTTTCCAAGTGGAAATCAGTAGCATAGAACCACAGGAACAGGAGGTGGTTATGGAAATTGTCACAAGTTGGATGGAGCAAGGGCTACAACGGGGAAGACAGGAGGGAAGACAAGAGGGACAGTTAGCGCTGATTAGGCGGCAACTGACGCGGCAAGTTGGTGCAGTTGAGCCGGAGTTGCAGGAGCGTATTTCTCAGTTATCGCTGACTCAGATGGAGAATTTAGCGGAGGCGCTGTTGGATTTTTCGGCGGTGGCAGATTTGGAGAGCTGGTTGGATAGCCAAGAGCGCTAAAAACCATACTCTTTTTAAGGGCGATCGCGCTTCAACCATTCCCTGAGAGTCAACTTTACTTAAAGACTGCACTCATTAACAAAAATCGTAGTTAACGTCAAGCCCAAACAGAGTAACAGCTTTATTGACCACTCCTAATTTGAGCAGATAGTAGATATAAGCGCTTAACTAGATGAGAACTGCCGATCAAAGAACAGTTTCTCTATCTCTTTTGCCCCTACAAAGATGAGGAAAAGTATTCACAGAGGAGTTGATAAAGTTTAATAGTTGCACCCTGAGTAGTTGTACTTTCCTGCCGTTAAACTGCTCGCTTTGTTTTCAACGTTACGTTGACACCTTCACTGGATTGTTCCAGCACTAGCAAAGGAGTCGGCTTCGCTTTTTGATCCCAGTTGATAACGACAATACGACCTTGAATTGTCGGTTGCCAGCTATCATGGTCTTCAGCGGGACTGAGGAAAGTTTCAATACAATCAATAATTTGGCTAATAGTAGCGGAAGTTGATTGGGTAGGCAGTTTCATTAATCTGATCTGAATCCGGAAAAGTACCCGTTTGATGCGCTTACCACCACTTTCCGTTTCATATATGACGTCAAATATTTCATCAACTTGACGCCCCGCTGTCGAAGCAATACCAATTGCGGCTTGAGCAGCTTGATTTGGACGAAGCGCCACACTAATGAGTTGCTTAACCCTGATCTTAATTTGGTTGACGATCGCAAAGTGAAACACCTCTTCATCCATTCGCATTCTGAGGTAATCCAAGTTGAACTCGCGGGAGTGAACCAAGTCTGGATTTCGCTCCATTTTCTTGATCGTCTCTAGCGCCAGCTTCAGCTTTTTCTGGAGGTCTTTGGTTTTAAACTGCTCAAACTTGAGGGCTTTCGTCTGTTTGTCTAGTTGTAACTTGCCGTACGCGGCTAAACCCACTAGCAGTAAAAGCAGCCCGACTGAAGTCAACATCCATATTCCAGCGGGCTGAGATCCAGACCCGGCAACAGTGACAGGCGAGGGTGACGGCTGTGCCGGAGCAACGGTAGGCGACTTTGCAGGGGCTTGAGCCAATATTGGTTCTCTGGGAAAGGAAAAAGTAGACATGGTTACTACTGGCTGGAACTACATAACTATTTTTAGAATGCCCTTGATTAGGGAAATAATTGAATTATTATCCCGGCAACTTAAGTTATTAGTCAGTAGCCTGTGACTGTTGTTCATCGCTGATGAGCAATAGTTTATCCCCCATCCCCAGTCGCCAAGACGCTTCTAACGTAGCTAACGCCAATTCCCAGTTTTTAGAAACAACAGACAACTACTGACCGGGTTGGGGTTTGGGGGGATCTACCGCTCGCAGACAAAGCACGGTCACTAGGCGATCGCTGAATAAATTCTAATTGCGCCACCGTGCCCGGTAGTTACGGCTGTCAATGTGACACAAGTTGGGAAATTTAATATAACGACCTAAACCACCGGGCCACCAGGGGTCAAGAGACCAGTAAAGTTGGTTGCCCGTTAGACCTTCGACAATAAAATCAATGGCATCGCCAACGATGTGACGGCTATTTATGGCTCCACCGACGGAACGGTTAATGGCGGGTGGGCGATACCAACTGGTAACGATAAACGGACGACCAATGCGATCGCGCGCCTGTTGTGCCATTGTGGCAATCCGAATCATCGCATCTACCGTGGCTTGACTTCGGGGCATCCGGGTGCCACCATAGGTCGCTTCTGCCCAGGTAAAGCTACCATTAGGGATGATGGAGAGCGAAAGCTGAATGTTGTTGGGTGTCCAACGAGCTGGACGTTTGGGAATGACAATCGGCTCTGGTCTTGGGGCAACATCAATCGTATTACGTCCGGATTGATCGAGGCGTTTGCGGTCTTCTATTAACGTTTGAATTGCCTGGTTTCTCGTCGGTAAGTTGCGCCAAATTTGAACGAGACGGATCAAGGCTTCCCGTTGCAGATCGGTTTCTTGATAGGCTCCTGGGAGACGCCGAACGAAAGAGAGTAATTCTCGATCGAGCTGGGCGGCAAGATTTGCCAGGGTTGTGGGATTAGTGGTACTACTTGTCAGAAGTTCAGGATTAATACCCAGGGTAGAGAGGGCAGTGGCGCGAGAGTCTAGCTGCCGCCAGAGTCGAAATCCTTCAGTTAGGGCATTGCGTTGGTTGCCTTCTCCTTTGTAATACTCAGGAATACGTTGGATAAAGGCAATGAGAGCCGGGTCAATGATTGAGAGGTTTTCAGCCGGAGAGGTATTCGTTTCCAGGCTGGCGATCGCCTCTTCTCGTGTCTCTAGTTGACGCCACAACTGCGCCAGGCGCAGCAGTCCCTCCCGCTGATAAGGAGAGCCTGAATAGTTAATTGAAACTCTCTGGACAAACTGCTTTAAGGGGATATCCAACTGAGACTCATCGGTGAGGGTGGTAGGCAAATTGGCGGTGGGGATCAATGAGCCGATCGCCGATGAGCGGGTATCAAGCTGACGCCAAATCCGCACCGCTTCAAGTACCGCATCCCGTTGATGTGCTAGCCCCGTATAGTAAGTAGGGATGCGCTCCGCCAAAGTCAGTAGCGCTCGGTCTAAATAACCCAGATTTTGCGGTAAGGCTGACGCGGCAAAATCAGTTTCCAGGTCTACTAAATAAGCTTGCCTCAGCGTATCAAAGTTTGTTGGCTCTAAACGGGCGGTCATGGGTTCGCTGGCTGGAGGATTATATCCCTCCGCAATGCGTTGAAGAAACTTGTCCGCGTAGCGACCCTGCTGAGCATTCCACAAATCCTCAGATGTCCATCCCTGAGCGATGAGATTGTCCGCTAAACTGCGAATGGCATTGGCTGCATACTGAACTTGCTCAGGAAAAGTATCCAGCTGCTCTCTCATAACTCGATTGGCAGGCACAACTCCTAAACCCGTTTCCCCATCCTTGAGAGGGGGGGAAGAGTGGGCTTGGTAAAGGGCTGCCAGAACTGGCTTATGAAGACCAGTCCGTTCGGCTTCCAAAAGGTAGTAGTAGTTCCGCTGATCTGGTGCCATAGAAGACATATGCTGCGTTTTGATAACCCAATAAACACCAATTTATGGCTTTCTTACCTCTTCATCAGGCGATCGCTGACAAGAGATTTAAAAATATTCGTTTAATTGCTACTGATATGGATGGTACCCTGACCACCCAGGGAAAGTTTACAGCAACTTTACTCCAATCCCTAGAAGCGTTGCAAAGGGTACTGCCTGTGCTAATTGTTACAGGTCGTTCGGCAGGTTGGGTGAGTGGACTGGTGAGTTATTTACCCGTTGCTGGGGCGATCGCTGAAAACGGCGGTCTTTTCTATCCTATTAATTGTGAGGAACCCATCCTCTTAAGCGCTGTTCCCGACTTCCTTAAACATCGGCAAGCCCTCGCCGCCGCCTTTGGGCATCTCCAGTCAGAATTTCCTCATATTCAAGAGTCGGCAGATAACCGCTTTCGCCTTACAGATTGGACGTTTGATAATCGCTATCTCACTCTTGCCCAACTGCAACATTTAGACAAATTGTGTCAGCAGTTAGGTTGGGGATTTACCTACAGTTCTGTCCAGTGCCACATCAAACCCGCCCTTCAGGATAAAGCCTCAGGACTACTACAAGTCCTGCACGATTACTTTCCGCAATACGCGCCAGCGCAAGTCCTCACTGTTGGCGACAGTCCCAACGATGCTAGTCTCTTCAACCCGCAACTGTTTCCCAATTCTGTCGGTGTTGCCAATGTCTTAGAATATGCCGAGGAACTGAGGTATCAGCCTGCCTATCTCACCACAGCAGCGGCAGGGGAAGGGTTTTGTGAGTTAGCCCAAGGCTTACAGGTTTAAGTTGAATGGCACTGACTTAAGCGGCAAATAGTTGTTCTTGAGAAAAACCCAGCTTGGGGGGGCTTCCCCCTAATCCCCCCACGATTGGGATGAGTGCCTCCCCCAGACCCCCTGCACAAGGTTTGATCGCTTGTGATGAATTTTCTTAAATCAGTGCCATGGGGCTTAAGTTCAAGTGATACAAACCTAGTTTAAAAAGGGAGCGATCTGCTGGATAAGTCGGCTTGGCGATCGCACGACTCTTTCAGAAAATTAGGTTACAAAAATTGTTACCAGCGATCGCTTCGAGGCTCAAGTCTCTTTAAATAGGAATAGAGTTAAAACTCCTCACACTACACCGATGCCGTGGGACACTGTTGTCTCACGGTTTCTTCTTATTACTATCGTTTGATTTAATACTTCAGAACCTGATCTATTTCTATTTATAGTGCTGAATGTCAACAATCTCCTGTAGTTTTCGGGCAACATCACCAGCCGTTAACAGCGCTTCCGCTTTGGCTAAACCGGTGGGAAAATCTGGACAAACCCCACACCGCCAGAGGTAAAACCCCCCATTCCAGATGGCACTGCTCATCAACTCTGAGGGTTTGCCTTGCAATACCTCCTGCATCCCGGCAATGAGTTCGTTAGCCGACTCAAATGGTACATCCTTGCCATCAAAACCATAATCGCGGGGATGCAATAGCAGGCGTTCAAAACCTGCATTCGTCTCAAATTGGCTCACGGTAATAATTGCTGTTCGTTCTCGTGGCAAGTCGCAACTCCCCTCTAACCCCTTCACCAAAGTAAAATTACTCGCCCCGCGCAACTCCAAAGTTTCTCTAAACCGGGTTTCTGTGGGCGGATGGACGTAGCCCGCGACTAGATGAACATTTCCTGCACAAGGCGACCAGACTAACTCCAAGGTGGCGGTAGGAGGGCGTTTGCCAATTTGGTCGCGGTAAGGAACTAAATCGTTAGCTAACGGAAAGTGTTGGGGAATATAGACAAAACCTACGCCAGTTTTCTCAAACAATTGCTGGGTTTGGGCAAGGGAAAGAGCAGAAAAGTCAACGCCCAATCCCTGCCAAATCTCAATCAGGGGGATGCCGTACTTGGTAGGCATACGATCGCCACCGTGCATCACGACGAGGACGCCAACCGTTGCCAAGATCAACGCCGTAATAGGGATGATCGGAGCTGTTCGCGATCGCCCATCATAGGGTATCCCAAAAACTGTTACAGGCAGGCTATTTTCATCCTTCACTGGCAATTTTGGCCCCAACTGATCGTAAGCATCCAACATTCCCGCTAACTCTTCAGGTGTCGGACGCTTAATGCGATGGGCAATCATAAAAGCACCAATTTGCGCCGGAGTGGCTTCTTGTCGCAACATCATCCGAGTTGCGGCGGCTGCTTCTTCACGAGTCAAATTTTTGCCCGTGTGGACACCACTACCCACTTTTTTTAGTAATTCCCTGAAGGCAACGCTCATAGTTAAGGATGAAGTGTGAAGGATGAAGGATGAAATTAAATTAACAGGAACTGGTGATTGGTGCTATTAACCATTAGCGATGTTAAGGATGAAGTGTGAAGGATGAAGGATGAAATTAAGTTAACAGGAACTGGTGATTGGTGCTATTAACAAGGAACCCTGATCAACGAATGACTGCTCCTGCAAAGAGCTAGCCGTGGGGATTTTAAGCGCCTTGACTAATTGACAAAAATGCCGAATCGGAGGAATTTGCAGGCGGTCTTGGGTAGTGACGAGGACAACCTGGCGCGTTAGGTCGAAATCAGTATCTGGGGTGGAGGCGATCGCTCTTATGGCTAGAGTCGAGTCACTTAGCGCCTCAATTAAAGCCGATTGAGGTAAGAGGGCAACTAATTCCCCTTGGCGCACAACCCCCCGGAAGGCATCAAGGGTGTTCAATTCCATCGCAATTTTTAAGGCGGCTCCCTGACGGGCGAAGTGCTCTTGTACCAGACGTTGCATCCCGTAGCCATCTTTAAACACAACTTGCGGATATTTCACCAGTTCTGACCACGGCACCTGTTTGTACTGAGCCAGGGGATGGTTTGCCGCCATTAATACTTCAACCGGTTCGTCGTAGAGGACATCCACTACCATTTCTGAGCTAATGGTGAGCAGGCGATTATTCATCACAATCGCTACATCGACTAAACCGTCTTTCAACACCTTCAAAGCGCGATCGCTACCCAATGCCGTCACCCGTAACTGCAAATCGGGGTGCTGGCGGCAAAACTCCTGTAACATCGGGGGTAAATAGTAAGCGCAGACGGAGTGAATCGCCGCCACACACAGTTCTGGTTGCTTACCTGCGAGTAAATCTGCTAACTCTTGGGTAGCATTTGTCCACTCCTGGCAAATCTTCAGGGCATGAGGTAACAAGCGTTCTCCCCCCAACGTCAGCTTGGCAACCCCAGCACGGTGCAGCAGAGACACACCCAAATCCGCTTCTAAAGACTGAATTTGACGGCTAATCGTGGACTGAGTTACCTGACATTTTTGCGCCGCCTGTCCAAAGCTACCCGTTTGGGCGATCGCCAGAAATGCTTGCAACTGCTCAATCCGCATGGTTATGTAAATTACATTACATTTTCATCTAATGCCTTTGACCATAACGGATCTGCGTTGAAAATTTGGTAGAACTTGATACAGCATTTCTCTATCGCTCCTGAGTGCTGAGTAGAGAGACTTAGGCGAATCAGCGATTTCATCCTGGATCAAAGTGAGATACCGTTTTAAGAATGCTTGATAAGAAAGGAAAACAGACAATGTCTCAATACCGTCTCTCGACGGGGATCAAAGGGTTAGACGAAATTCTTCATGGGGGTCTTGTCCCACAAAGAACTTATTTAGTGCGAGGTCAGCCTGGTACGGGTAAAACAACCCTGGGACTACATTTTCTCGACGCTGGTGCAAAAATAGGCGAAAAGTTGCTCTACATTACCCTAGGAGAACCCGCCGAACAAATTAGCACCAATGCCGAAGCCCTTGGTCTTGATGGCAACAGTATTACCTTTCTTGATTTGAGTCCCACCTCCGTGTTTTTTACGGAAGTCCAGACCTATGATATTTTTTCTCCGGCAGAAGTAGAACGAGAGCCGACAACACAGCAAATTATTCAGCAGGTAGAAGCCCTCAAACCCCAACGAGTCTTCCTCGATGCCATGACGCAGTTTCGCTACCTCTCTAGCGACTCCTTCCAGTTTCGCAAGCAAGTACTGTCGTTTTTGCGCTTTCTTTTAGAATCGGGGGCAACTGTTCTGTTTACCTCCGAATGTAGCGAAACCTCTCCTGATGACGATTTGCAGTTTATGAGCGATGGCGTAATTACTTTAGAATACGCCCCTATAGGGAGATCGATTAGCGTTTCTAAGTTTCGGGGTTCAGATTTTCGGAAGGGATGCCACTCAATGCGCCTGACGGATAAGGGGATGAAGATATTTCCCCGTCTGCAACCGGAAGTCCACAAGCAGCAGTTCACCGTTAAGTCCCTCTCCTCCGGTGTTCCTGAATTGGATGAACTGCTTCATGGTGGGTTAGAGCGAGGAACCGTTACGATTCTCACCGGCCCAACTGGGGTGGGTAAGACAACCTTAGGTACCCAGTTCATGAAAGAAGCGGCGGGTAGAGGCGAACGCTCTGTTATTTATGCCTTTGAAGAGTCAGAAGATACGCTTTTGCACCGCAGTGAATCAGTTAATATCCCCGTCTCGGTAATGATTGAGCGTGGCACTTTGGCAGTTATACCAGTCGAGCCTTTGCACTTCACCCCCGATGAGTTTGCCAGCCTAGTCCGTCAAGAGGTAGAGGAAAACGCGGCAAAGATCGTGATGATTGACAGCATTTCTGGTTACCAACTCTCACTGCGGGGCGAAGATGTTGTTACTCACTTACACGCCCTCTGCAAGTACCTGCAAAATATGGGAGTTACAGTTATTTTGGTCAACGAGATGGGACACATCACGGGAGATTTCCAAGCGACCGAAATTGGCATTAGCTACATGGCAGACAATATCATTTTCCTCCGCTACTTAGAAATCAAAGGAGAGCTGCGAAAGGCGATTGGAGTCCTAAAAAAGCGTCTGTCTAGCTTTGAAAAGACTCTGCGAGAAATGGATATTACCCGCTATGGAGTGAAAGTAGGTCAGCCACTGACAAGGTTGCGAGGTATTCTCAAGGGTACTCCAGAGTGGATAGATACCTCTCGGAAAGACGATGAGCAAGGATGAAACGCATCTTAATTTTGCTATCTCACAGAGAGAACTGCCGTTTGCTGTCGGAATGGTTGTCCATTCACTATGAGGTATTTTTCCCGCAGTCTGGCACGGCTGTAGAGCCAGTGGAGAAAATCTTTACCGGAAAAATTCAGCAACAATTTGACAAAGGTTTTGATTTGTGCATTTTGGATGGCCCTACCCTTGACCGACTGTGGCAGTGGGTGCAAAGTAGAAAGCAGGCGGAACAACCCGTGCTGCTGCCGTTTCTGCTGGTGACTTCTAGCCAGGAGGTGGGGATGGTATCTCGGCACTTGTGGCAAAGCATTGATGAGTTGATTACCACTCCGATTGAGAAAGTGGAGTTGCAGGCGCGGGTGGAAATTTTGTTGCGATCGCGTCAGTTATCTCTCCAACTCCAAGCCACCAATGGACAACTACAAAGCGAAATTGCTGAACGCCAGCGAACTGAATCAGCACTGACTAAAAGCGAAGCTCGATTAACTTCGCTAATCCAAAACTCTTCTGACATCATTGCACTCTTAGAAAAAGATGGAAAGATTCGCTACACCAGCCCCTCAGTTCAACAAATTTTAGGCTTTAATCCTGAAGACATAAAAGGAAAAAATCACTTTGATTTTGTACATCCGAGCGACCTAGAAGCTGCTTTGAATGCGTTTCAAATAGGCTTTACTGAACCCGGAAATACGCAAATTTCAGAGTATCGGTTTCGTCACAAAGATGGAAATTGGCTTTACCTAGAGTCCAAGAGTAACTTTGTCGATCACGGATTTAGCGAAGTTGTTGTTAACTTACGAGATATCAACAAGCGCAAACAAGCTGAAGTAGAAGTTATCACTAATCTCAAAAAAGAAAGAGAACTGATTGAACTCAAATCTCGTTTTGTTTCCATGGTTTCCCATGAGATTAGGACGCCGTTGAATGTGATTTTAGCATCCACGCAAATCCTTGAGCGTTACAGTGATCAATGGTCAAATCAGAAAAGAGCTGAATTTTACTCTCGCATCAAAGAAGCGGTGAGAAAAATGACAGAGTTATTAAATGATGTGCTGCTCATTGGTAAGGCAGAGTTTGGCAAAGTTGGTCTTAATCCTGTCCCTATTGATATTGCTAGCTTTTGTAAAGAATTAGTAGCAGAAATACAACTGAGTATGGGAGAAAAGCACAAGTTTACCTTTGTCAATCACTGTGAATATATGATTCCCGGTGAGCCAGATAAACTGCCTCAATTAGATAAAAAGATACTGCGGCACATTATCACCAATCTATTATCCAATGCGGTCAAATATTCTCCGCAATCTAGTACCATTGATTTTGAAGTGAGCTATCAGGATGCCAATGCTGTCTTTCAAATTCGCGATCGCGGTATAGGTATCCCCCTAGAAGCTCAAGCATCACTGTTTGAAGCCTTCTATCGCGCTAGCAATGCCAAGAATATCCAGGGAACAGGATTAGGGTTAGCGGTTGTTAAACAGTCAGTAGAACTCCACGGTGGCAATATTACTGTAGAAAGCGAGCTAGGAGTCGGTACAACATTTACGGTAACGCTACCGTTGCAATCTCTAAATGATCAGCTTTTAAATAAATAATCTTACAGATTTATACTTAGCTTTGGGGTTAGCTGAATACTCATTTGACTGACCATTCAGCCAGGGCGATCGCTACACCTTGTTTGAGTTCCGGTGCTAGGTTGTTGTCGGAGGCAAGTTGCTGGAGTTTTGGATAGGCGTCTAACTTTTTCAAGGCAGCGATCGCGTGCAGTCTTACACTAGTGGTTGGTTCTGCCAACTGTGTAATCAAGGCATTAGTCGCCTCTAATTCTCCCAGTTCTCCCCACGCCAGCGCCAAGGCTTGTTTAACCGCTGTGAGTTTGGCAATAGGGTGTTGGGAGTTAAAAAAGTCGATGAGAATTTGAGCTGCTTTGGGCTTGAGGGTAGGTGAGTCTAGGCGTCCCAAAACCCCAATAATTTCTAAAGCAGGTTCTTCCAATGACCAGGAGAGGACTTGTTGCAGATACTCTAATGTTTGGGCAGTTTCTACCCAGGCTAAGGCGCGAATAAAGGCGATCTGTAAGGGCATCGGTGTGGCGGGGGACTTCAGCACGGCAAACAGCGCCGCTGTCGCTTCTGATGTGCCTAGACGTCCCAAGGCGATCGCAGCGGCGGCACAAACTTCAGCATTGAAGTCGTACAGCAGTGGTTTGATGCCGTTGAGCAAGTCTAGTTCCTCTTGCAAATCGGCGCGTAATCCCAACCCTGTTACAGCTTCCTTTCGCACGGCGGCGGAGGAGTCTTTGAGAGCCTTGAGAAGTAAGGGGGGAATCCGGGAGTCATGGAAGCTGCTCAAGGATTCAATCGCCGTTAGCCGCACGGTAATATCTGGATCATCCACGACACCCAGTAAGGGGGGGATGGTTTGGGAGTGGCGAATTTGAGAAAGCGATCGCACCGCTAACACTCTGGATTCTGGTTTTTCCAAAAGCGGCGTTAATCCCTCAATCGCACGGGTGCCAAAGTTAGCTAGGGCTGTAGCTGCCATAGCGGTTAATTCGCTATCTGTTGAGGTATGCAGTACATTCACCAACCGCGTCACAACGCTAGCATCGTCAAAATTGCCTAAGATACGACCCGCAAACCAGCGAGCTTCCAACTCTGCCTCTTCATCTTCCAACAATTCGATCAAGGGAGCGATCGCTACCTTTCCCAGCTTGGGAAACACCTTCGCCACATCCCAACGCTCCTGAAAATCCCCAGCATCCAGCACGCTCAACGCCAAATTTAGCGCCTGCTCTAGATCGCTGTCCGTTAGAGGTGAGACCGCCGCATTCCCTAAAGGTAATTGTTGCAGGCACTGATTGAGCAATGACCAATTTCCTTGTCGTGCCGCAACAGTAGCTTGTTCTAAAACTTTCAATATCTTGCCTCGCTTATGATTAACTGCTGCACAACTGTTTTGAAAGTCTACTAGTACTGAGTTGGTGAGTCCTGTTAGCTATGCTTACTTTTAGTTTCACCTAATTAGCTTTTTTGAGGTAGACCAATCCAGCCTCAAAACGAATCATGCACTACTCTCCTCCCCAATTCTTAAGAGTATAGGTAAGCACTCACCGACGCCTGAACTGCAATTTGCTCCTAAATATATAAATAGCTATAAAACATAGCTATAAAACATTGACCCTGCCCTCAGCTCAGCCCATGCTAGAGCGATAATGATTAAAGTTACGTAGACAAATGCCTTGAAAATCCCACCCTTGCCGCCTAATGAGGCAGACAGGCTGAAAGCCCTAGAACAGTACCAAATCCTCGATACTGAGGCTGAAAAAGCCTTCGACGACTTAACCGCCCTGGCAGCGCACATCTGTGGCACTCCTATTGCTTTAATCAGCCTGGTGGATGATCATCGCCAGTGGTTTAAGTCAAAAATTGGCTTAGATGCTTCAGAAACTCCCAGAGATTTAGCGTTTTGCGCCCATGCAATTTTGCAACCCGATACACCTCTAGTTGTCCCCAATACTCTAGAAGACGAGCGCTTTGCCAAAAATCCCTTAGTAACGGCTAACCCCAGCATCCGCTTTTATGCTGGTGCGCCCCTGGTAACGCCGGATGGTCTAGCGCTGGGAACTCTCTGCACGATTGACCATATTCCTCGCCAACTTAGACCCGACCAGATCAAAGCCCTAGAGGCTCTCAGCCGCCAGGTGGTCAGCCAGCTAGAACTCCGCCTATATGTGGCAAAGTTACAAAGCACTGCTAACGTACGTCGGAAGATCCAACAGACACTACACCAGAAAAATGAGCAGCTTCGCCAGACTCTAAAGGAGTTGCAGCAAACTCAAGCCCAACTCGTCCAAACTGAAAAAATGTCTGGTTTAGGGCAACTAGTCGCAGGAGTTGCCCATGAAATCAACAACCCTGTCAACTTTATCCACGGCAACCTTCCCTACATCAGCCGCTATGTTGAAGAATTACTCAGCGTCCTCTCTTTATATCAACAACATTACTCCCCACCTGCTATTCCCATCCAACGGCAAGCCGAAGCTATCGAACTAGATTTCCTCATTAAAGACTTGCCCAAAATCCTTAATTCCATGAAAGTGGGAACTGACCGCATCCATCAAATTGTCCTCTCACTGCGGAACTTTTCCCGATTAGATGAAGCGGAAAAGAAACCTGTCGATATCCACAAAGGCATCGATAGCACCATCCTCATTTTGCAGCATCGGCTTAAGGCAACCAACGAGCGCCCAGTAGAGATAGAGCTGATCAAAGACTATGGCGATATCCCTACTGTCGAATGCTTCCCTGGACAACTTAATCAAGTTTTTATGAATATTTTGAGCAACGGCATTGATGCGTTAGAAGATTTAGCCGTTGCTGGAAAAACGACAGATAAAAAATTGATGATTCGGATTCAAACGGATGTTGTTCAAACAGACACCCCTGATTCCCCTCATGTCTGTATAAAAATTGTCGATAACGGGGATGGTATTCCAGAGGCTATCTATAATCAGGTATTTGACCCATTCTTTACAACCAAGTCCATTGGTAAAGGAACAGGTTTGGGACTCTCTATCAGCCACCAAATTGTAGTAGAAAAGCACGGCGGAATTCTCCGCTGTCTGTCAGAACCCGGAAAAGGAACAGAGTTTCACATTGAAATTCCAATTGCTATTGATAGTTCCCCTGACTAAATTCTAGATTTTCTGTTTGGCTTCAGCATAGGCCGCATAAACGCCTTGGACGTTGTACCAGTTGAGGAAGATGCGGGCAATTTCTAACGCTAGCTGAGGCTTACCTTGATTAATCAGCCACTGTAAGAGGGGAGCCATAGTGCGCTCGTTGAGGCGTCCGCCACCGGACAGGATACCCCAGAGGAGGCGGTGCAGTAAGGTCATCTGAATCATCATCCGCACGTCGAAGGTGGGATGTTTTTGATAGAACAAGACGCCCATACGTCCCCGTTGAATTTCTTGATCAATGAGCTTGGGGATCTGCTCTAAGGTAAAGGGTGGATGCCAATGGTAGCCGACAGCATCCGGGCATTTTATCAAGGTTAAGCCTAGTTGTTTGAGGCGGACGCCAAGTTCTAAGTCTTCCCAGCCGTAGAGTTGAAAGCGGGTGTCGAAGAGTCCGGCTTTTAGGAGCCATTTTCGCGCGATCGCTACATTCCCGGTCGCAAAGTAGGCAGCGGAAAAGTCTGTTACTTTGTAGGGTTCAGTGGTTGGGTGATCGAAGTTGCAGGTATTGATGACGCGCCCATAGGTAAAGAGGCGATCGCAAGAGAGTTCCTTTTCTCCCTTCACCAACACATCCCCATGGGACTGGAGAAACTGCTCGGTGACAATCAGATCGCTATCGATAAAAATAATTGTGTCGCCCTGTGCCCGTTCAACACCAAGATTCCGGGCAGCGGCTGGCCCTTTGTGGTCTTGAGAATGCGATCGCACATGGGGAAACTCGCTTTTGTGGGACTCTAGCCATTCCAAAGTGCCATCGGTAGAGCCATCATCCACTAAGACAACTTCGTAGCCACTCACTTTGTCATCAGTGAGGTGCTGGCGTTCTAAGGCTCTTAGACACTTTTGCAGAATCGGCAGGCGATTGTAAGTCGGAATGACAACGCTGAAAAACACGCTTCTTACTTAACCAAATAATCTTGTTGATGTTTTCAGCGTATCAGTTGGGATTGGGGATTAGTGAAGGTGGGGGCAGGGGAGCCGGATTCAATTGAGGAAGGTATAGCAAAGTGCTGAGTCGGTGAGTTGAAGATTCAGCACTCACTTACCTTTGGGCAATCAGGAGTGTCATAACTTGTATGGCGACTGCTATACATCTATTTAGGGGAAAACAGCGGTTCGCCTCTCCAGAGGTTTATTACTTCGAGCTTTGAACTCTCTTCCCGCTTCCCAAGATAGTGATTCGTTATAGCTAGGGAATAGGAACCAGGAACCACAGACAAAAGGTTAGGATTTTTAAGGCTAAAGACCAATGTACAAAGCATAATTCGGACTCGTTACCCTCATGGAAGTTGAATGGCAAACTGCCAAGACCTACGAAGACATCCTGTATCACAAAAACGACGGCATCGCGAAGATTGCTATCAACCGCCCCCATAAGCGCAATGCCTTCCGCCCTAAAACGGTTTTTGAACTCTACGATGCCTTCTGCGATGCTCGCGAAGACCAAAGCATCGGCGTCATCCTATTTACAGGGGTTGGCCCTCATACAGATGGGAAATACGCATTTTGTTCAGGTGGCGACCAAAGTGTGCGCGGTAAGGCAGGATACGTCGGAGATGATGGCGTTCCTCGATTGAATGTCTTGGACTTACAGCGCCTGATTCGCTCAATGCCAAAGGTGGTGATTGCCCTCGTTGCTGGATACGCGATTGGTGGAGGACATGTTCTGCACCTGCTGTGTGACCTAACGATCGCGGCTGACAATGCTATCTTCGGTCAGACGGGGCCGAAAGTGGGCAGCTTCGATGGTGGTTTTGGTGCTAGCTACTTGGCGCGGGTTGTCGGTCAAAAAAAGGCGCGGGAAATCTGGTTCCTCTGCCGCCAATACACGGCAGCGCAAGCAGAGGCGATGGGGCTAGTGAACTGTGTTGTCCCTGTCGAACAGCTAGAAGCCGAGGGCGTTCAATGGGCAAGGGAAATCCTGGAAAAAAGCCCGATCGCCATTCGTTGCTTAAAAGCTGCCTTTAATGCTGATTGTGACGGACAAGCGGGTTTGCAGGAACTAGCTGGAAATGCCACGTTGCTTTACTACATGACGGAGGAAGGCGCGGAAGGGAAGCAGGCGTTTTTAGAAAAGCGATCGCCTGATTTTCGTCAGTACCCCTGGCTCCCTTAACGCTATGCCTCCTAAATAGTCCCCATTTAAAAATCGCATCTTCCTAAGAAAGATGCGATTGGCAATTATATTAGGTCATTAATCCAACAGTCTGGGGAATCGTTCTTTTCTTAAAGCTCAGACCTTACTGAATAAAAACCAAAGTGCTATAGACACTAATTTCTCTTGCTGGCGATCGCCAAACTTGACTGGAAGCGGAGATCTATTCACTCACGGGATGACTTCATACATTTAGTCAGGTAGACCAGGATGAAACCTGAAAGTCCAACGAGCCAGTCATTAGCTAGAAATTTACACCAATATTGCATCAGCCGACTGATTTTCAGTGGTCAAAGAATTCTTTCTAACTACACGCTCTACATGGGATCTATCTAAATCGGTTGTCGTAAATGTTTTGCTTAACTTCAACTTTTCATTTTGCCAAACCAAAACTTCTTCAATTGTTTCCCAAGACGGTGCAAAGGCTGGGAGCGCCAACTTACAAGCATTCCAACTGCCCCGAACTGGCGCACCAAGTTGTTGGCACATACCTCCACGTCGTCCCTCTGGCTTGTAATAACGGCACAAGCGGCAGGCAGAGGTGAGAAAATTTGATGTTTTCATCGGAGTTTTATTCAGGAACAATTTGTTTTTTAATCTTCCTTCTAATTCTCCTCCCTACCATTTCTGGCCCTTAAAGCTAGCAATCAAATAGCCTGTATAGGTTATAGCGATCCCCGGCACAAAGCATTCTTTAGATTGTCTTTATTTTTGCGTTATGCACAGATACATTTTGTGTAAAGAAAAAATACATAACATCTGCCCTTCTCAGGAAATAAGCGGCTTTTTGGTCAAACTGAACGGGGATCAAGAGAAACGCTAAGCCAACTTGTAGCGCTAGATACAAAATTTTGTCTACTTAATGGAGATGAAAGTGCTAACTCTCGCTTTAGTTAAAAAAAATCAAGTTAGTTGAAAAAATCATTTTTAGTTTTTCCAGCGTTTAGTTGCACAGAGGGCGCACACATCCCAGCGAGCTAGTTCTCCTGAAGGAGTTGGGCATTGACACTGCGGACAAAGGGGTAAGGAATGCGATCGCTTCTGGAGTTCTTCCGCCCAATGCCGAAAAGCCGCTCCTGGATCTTTTAGCTTTGATATGGGTGGGGTTGAAGCCCCAGAAGATGGCGTTACCACATAGCTGGGATGATCTTGCCCCACCCCTGCAAGCGGCGACATAAAAGCAGCCGTTTTGCCAGTGTCCTTATGCCACTGAGCCGTAGAAAAGCGAACATCAGTCAGCGGAGTAGTTAATCGGGCATTCAACTTCTTCAAAATCAAATGACGTTGTAACGTCAGATTGCTAACCCAGACTGAGCTTGAAGTCGCCACCCATAACACGCCGCGCGACATTGATTGCACGCGAGTATGTTGTGCCACGGGTAGTCCAACTACATCAGCCCAACATTGTTGTAGATGTCGAAACTGTCGAGTTTGCTCCCACCCAGCCTGATTTTCAATCGCACCTAAAACATGATTGAGAGAATTAAAAGACATACAACAACCAACATCTATCCCTATCCATACTGCTAAACTCTCTGTAAAACAGCTAGTTAAATTTCTCCTATAGCATTAGAATCGAAAAACTCACATATTGAGTCCAGTCATGACTAAAAGTGCCTCTGGTGAGTCTTTAACTCGCTCCTTGGAAACTCCATCAATTCACCCCACCTTACAGGCTGCTCTCAGCAGTCTAGATGTGAACTTGGAAGACGAGCTAGTGCGATACCGACGGCAACGAGCCGGACGCCCAACCATGGCTAATCGCGACTTCGGGCGTCAGCCAGCTCGTCACTCAATTGAACTGATGGCGCTAAATCAGGGAGAAAAGGCAGCTCCCCCACCAATACCTTTGGGGAGAGCAGAGGCTGAGGAGTTACTGGCTTCAGCGCAAGCAAGGGTGAATCAAACACCAGAGACAGAAACTTCTCCCAGGACTATAGAACCAAGCCTTCCCTCTAATCAGGCTCACTCTCACTCATCCTTAAATCTGCCTGAACTGGACAACACCGTCGTCAAGACCGAAAGCACAGAACCACTCACATCACCTCCAGAGCAAGAAAACCTGGGTGGCGAGTTAGTTTATCCTAGTGCTACCCCGGAGCAGCCAGAGGACTACCTGGAGTCATCAGAAGAACTCCTACGCAGTCTGGCAGAAGAAGAAGCGGCTTCCCGCCCCCAAAGTAGCTTTATTGACAATCTGCTGACTCCTTTGGGGGTTGGCTCAATGCTGCTATTGCTCTTATCTAGTGCTACCCTCGGCTACATCTTGCTCGATCCGTCCAATCTCAGTTACTTGGGTTTCAATCGAGGCTCTAACTCAGAAACCGCCAGTGAAGCTACGGGGAGTAGTGTCCCCATAGAAGGGCCAAATTTGGCGTCTGAGGAATTTGTAGATTTGAATTTGAATAACCTCAGCAGTCTGGAAGCTAGCCCTAGTACACCACCATTACAGAACAATTCCACGCTTACCAGCCCTCCCGCCACCTCCCTTGCTCCTTCTCAAGCTCCTGGAGCGGCGACTACCGGGCCCTTGGATAGCCTAACTTCAGCACTGTTACCACCGTCCCTACAGCCACAACTTGCTCCGCCAGTTGCTGTACCCAGCGTTATCCCAGTCCCAAACCCTGGTGCCGCTCCACCACGTCAAGCTATAAATCCCTCTCCTGTACAGCCACAACAAACTGCTCCAGCTCCCCCTCCTGAATCGTCAATTGTGCCAGAAAGCCCTCCAGAGCCAGGAGACAAACTCTATTACGTGCTAGTCAACTATAGCGGTGTTCCTTCGTTGCAGCAGGCAAGGACAGTTGTTCCTGATGCCTACGTGCGGAACTTCTCCGGAGGAACCAAAATTCAGATGGGTGCGTTCCTCAGGGAGTCGGAAGCTCAAACATTAGTGAACCAACTGAAACAACAAGGTGTTTCTGCCACTATTCGGCGTCCTTGATCGGGTGTTAGGAACAGGGGAGTAGGAGAGATGAGGAGGACTCGCTATTTCTCTCATCCCCTTTGTTAATTTCACCCTTCACCCTGGGCTTCGCTCCGCTGCACTAATAAACTTTGTTTAACCTTGTGCTTGATCCCATAGAGGCAGTCCGCCTCGCTCGTAGTGATAGCGATAGAGGAGTTCTAACTGACCGCCATACCTTTGAATGAGTGCCAGTTGATGCCGATATAGTCCCCGAAAGGTGTTGGCAAAGAGCAGGGTGGCGATCGCAACGCATAAGCCTGCGGCAGTGGAGATTAAGGCTTCACTAATGCCGCCCGTGACACCTACGGTGTTGGTACCGCCGATATCTCCCAGTCTCAGGGCAGCAAAGGTGTTAATTAATCCCAAAATTGTTCCTAAAAGTCCTAATAGGGGGGAAGTGCTGATGATAGTTTCAAATATTGTGTTGAAGCGCCGCAAAAAAGGTAGCTCGGATTGAGCGGCACTTTCTAAGGCAAGACGAAAATCCTCTGGTGTTGCCTTCGGCTGCTCTAGGGCGGCAAGAAAAATCCGTGCCATTGGTAAGTCAGCGTTCTGCTCAAGTTTCACAAAGGCAGCATTGGGGTCGTGGCGATAGAGGGCGAGGGTTTCTCGCACCATAGGGTCTTGGCGGCGGATGAGTTGCAGCCAAAAGAAGCTGCGCTCTAAAATTAGGGCGATCGCGATTAGTGAAAACCCGAACAGTGGCCACATGACCACTCCACCCAAAGACAGGAATTCCCTGAGTGACATAAGGGGAAAGTTGGCTTATGGATTTTCTGGAATGCGTTCAATCTGGGCATAACCACTAAAGATTAACTTTTCTCCTTGGGTTTCCAGGCGATTAATCCGTAGGGTGACACCATCTAGATTAAAGCGATCCAGATCGACCATATTATCCAAAATTTCAGCTAGCGCCGTCGTCAAAGTTCGAGAAACGGCTTGCACAGATTCGGGAATTTCCTCAGGCTGAAACTGGGGGTTGTTAAACCGTATCCGCCGCCGACGCTCAACGTCTAGAGTGCAAGTCATACTCAGGGGCACCAAACCCTGTTCGGGAAGCTCGGCTTTGGCTTGCATCTTAACCTGGTTGTTGGGTAGCAGGTTGACATGCACGTCTGTAAAGGAAATCGGCTCCCCGCCAGAAAGTTCAGTTAACTCAGGATTGGAGAGATTTTCTAGGCGTTTTCTCACCAACTCTGCTTTGAAGGCGTCGTTGATATCATTTTCTGTAAGGGTGACTTGCGCGATCGCCTGAGTTGGCTGCTTGAGACGAATCTTACCCTTCAAAACAGAACTAAAATCGATGGAGACAGCATCAGTTTCAAAGGACATTTCCTCCGCCCTGAACTCCCGACGAATCACCAAGCCAGTGCCACTGACTTTGAAGCTGTCGATACTGCCTTGCAACAACTTGCTAGAAGGGTAGCAGCGAACAACCACATCCACTGAATCGCTCCGGGTGAACAGGTGGCGAATGGTTTGGCTGGCAACGGTATTGAGCATCCGTTCGCCCCAATCCGTACCGGGATTTTCTTTCAAACTTGTAAAGCCACCTAACATAAAGTTGTAAATCCACCGAACTTTCTTAACTCTTTTTAACAGAAGATTCGGTTCTGAGCAATCACTCGTTAGCTCTTACCTTCTGTGCCTTAGGTTAGAGTTTAAAGCTCAGGCAATGACTAATAGAGGACAAATAAAAGCCTGTACCCCCCATCACTGCGTTCGTTGAAGATTTACCTTCAACTCAGCTCACTCTTTAAATTATTCCGAATTTCTTTTCAAGCCCATAGGACATTCTGATGAGAATAAGCATGAAGAGGTTATTGGTTCTCCCCATTTCCCTAACCTCAGTACCCTTAATTAGGACTCAGCACTTCCTTTAACACCCACTCCCGGAGAGCAGCATTTACCTGTTCTGGCACCTCATCGTGAGGACAATGACCCGCCTGGAGATAATGTTCTGTTAGTTGAGGATAGTACTGACGAAACTTTGCCCCGCGTTCTTTGGCATTCATCCAAGGGTCAGCTTCTCCCCAAAGTAGCAGTAGGGGACAAGTCAGTTTCTTTAGCAAGACATCAATTTTTTCACCTTGAGGCGTTTTGAAAACGGAGGCAAATACTGTTGCAGCACCCGCATCACAAGAAGGAAGATAGATTTCTTCTACTAGTTGGTCAGTGATGGCGCGTTGGTCGAAATAAACCTTCTCAAGGGTATTCCGAATCACCCAGCGTTGCCGCAGATACTGAAACAACAAAAAGCTTGCCCAAGGTTGCAGCAAAATTGAACGGCTGAGGTCACTGACAAGTTTTTGTAGAGGATTGGGCTGTTGATTTGGCACCTTTGCATCGGTAAAGGGTCCCGCACTGTTGAGCAAGACTAAGCCAGCCACCGCATCAGGACGCTGGGCAGCTACGCATAAGGCGGAGTAACCTCCTAGGGAGTTGCCCGCTAGCACAGTCGGCTGACCAATTACTTCCGTGATGAAGTCGTACAACTGGTCGCGCCATAGGTCACCGCCATACTGCCAGTCGGGTTTAGCAGAACGCCCAAATCCCAATAAGTCAATTGCCCATACTTCAAACTCATTCTGAAGTTCGGCGATGTTTTTACGCCAGTGGTCTGTGGATGCGCCAAAGCCGTGAATCAATAACAAGGGTGGGCGTTCCGGGGTGCGATCGCCTGCTTTTACGTAATAAATAGATTGACCCCGCCACTGCCAATAAGTACCGGGGATAGGGGCAGTCGCGGCAGTTGAAGTTACCTGCATAGTTACGGTCAATGTTAAGTAACGTTAACTTCCCTATTCTATCGTTTTAAGAAAGTCCTAAGTCCTGAGTAGGAGAGGTGAGGAGATGCGGGCGCAGGAGATTGGAAGCAGGGAGAGCAGGGAGAGCAGGGGAGCAGGGGAGCAGGGGAGCAGGGGAGCAGGGGAGCAGGGGAGCAGGGGAGCAGAGGAGCAGAGGAGCAGGAAAGCAGCGGATAACTTCACCCTTCATACTTCACCCGTTCGGCTGAGCTCACGGCCGAAGCCTTCATACTTCACCCTTCATACTTCCTCCTTCCTCTCCACCCATTCAATGACCTGCTTACCCACGCGGATGTTACTCAGACGGTCAATTTCACGGATGCCTGTAGGACTAGTGACATTTACTTCTGTCAGGTAGCCGCCGATGACATCAATGCCGACGAAGTACAAGCCATCTTTTCTGAGTTGGGAGGCGAGGCGATCGCATATTTTCCGGTCTTGTTCGGTAATTTCGGTTGGGGCGACTCTGCCACCTACTGCCATGTTGCCGCGAAACTCGCTGCCTGTGGGAATGCGATTGACGGCTCCAATTGCTTCTCCATTGAGCAGGATGATGCGCTTATCACCTTCTTTGGCAGCGGGGAGGTAGGTCTGAATCATTACAGGTTCGCGACCACGTTGGGTGCTAACTTCGATGAGAGAATTAAAGTTGCGATCGCCTGCTTCTAAAAACAAAATTCCCTCTCCCGCTTTCCCTCCCAAGGGCTTGAGAACGGCGGCTCCCTGCTTTTCTACGAATTTTTTGATGACTGCCTTATCCCGGCTAACGATCGTTTCCGGAATCACGTCCTGAAATTGCAGGGCGTACATCTTCTCATTCGCCATCCGTAACCCGGAAGGAGTGTTAACTACCAGTGTCTTTTCCGGGTTGATGTAGTCCAGGATGTAGGTGGCGTAGAGGTAAGGAATCGTCACGGGCGGGTCAGTCCGCATGAAGACGGCGTCCATGTCTTCTAAGGGACGAAAGGCAGCTTGAGAGATGCTATACCACTGCTGGGATACCACCCAACGTCCGTCTACCAATTCTGCTGGCTGCAACTGCACTGGCTCTAGAAGCGCCCAGGCTTGACTGTTGACAACACTTAACTCCTCAACTTGAGTCGTCCAAACTTCATGACCCAGTGCTTGGGCAGCTTCCATCAACGCTACACTTGTATCGTGACCAGGATCGAGCTTTGATATTGGGTCAATAATAAAAGCAAATTTCACGCTGGAATTCCTTATAAGTCACGCAATTGAACGCAAGAAGAAAGTTTCGCTGAATTGAACGGTTTCAGACGGGAGTAGCGATCGCGCTTGGAAAGAGAAATTCTTTCTTGCCGTCGTTCAGCATACCAGCACCTGAATATTAACAGTATTAATGGGCAGCTTCACCTTGCAGCAGGTTGTCTAACTTCCCCCTCGCCTCCAAGTCATGAAGGTCATCGCATCCGCCGACATGATAGTCATCAATAAAGATTTGCGGTAGTGAGCGACCTCCATGTGCCCGTTGGGCCATTTCAGCTCGTGCTGTCTCATCGCCGTCAATACAGTATTCGGTAAATTCCACCTGCTTTTGCTTCAGTAGCGCCTTTGCACGGACACAGAAAGGGCAGCGACTCCAGGTATATATCTCAACATTAGGTTGCATAGGTCAAAATTATTAAGTAATGTTTCTTTGATTTTAGAACGTCAACGTAATTAGTTACGGATCAGTTGTTATCTACTAATAGCAAGTTTGTACGGGTGATTTTTCTCTTCCCAACTCCCGATCACCCCCACACTGCTGATCTCGATTGTGCTTCTCTACTTCCCCTTCATCGGCTTATCCACTTAGCTGTGAGCGAAATCACACTCTTATGTTGTGCCAAGTAACTGATTTTAAAGAGCTTTACTGATATTTTTAGCCAATCGGCTTCCCCAAAAGTCCTTGTCGCCAAATGCAGGCTAGAGGAAGTAATTTTGATTAAGGAAGGCATTC
Organism: Kastovskya adunca; assembly: GCF_059505785.1. Lineage (NCBI taxonomy): Bacteria > Bacillati > Cyanobacteriota > Cyanophyceae > Coleofasciculales > Coleofasciculaceae > Kastovskya > Kastovskya adunca. The sequence goes on from NZ_JCACLG010000020.1 coordinate 36,693, forward strand.
CTAAAAGAAGTGCTGCTTCCTTTTTACTATCTGCTGAAAGTTAATAAATCTGTAAATATGGGTAATGTGCAGTTAGGAGCGGCTGGTTATCTTTTCTATCATTTTTTCTGGGGAGTTAGTCAGTTTGTTCAACTTTCGTCTACAGTGGGTAAAAAGCTCAAGACGGTGGTTCTAACTGCCGCTTCATCTACCGAATTACTACTGATGAATTTTTTCTTGAGCGCAGAAAATAAAGCCGACATCAACGCCCACCGAAAACTTTACTGATGGACTATTCAAGAAAGTCTGCGGGGAAGACTCATGTCTAGCAAGCAAAACCTATTCACAATTCATTTTTGGGGCGTTCGAGGTAGTATCGCCTGTCCGGGGCCAGAAACTGTCCGCTACGGAGGAAATACACCTTGTGTAGAAATGCGAGTTGGTGGCAAACGCCTCATCTTTGATGGTGGAACAGGTTTGAGAGTCTTAGGGCAATCTCTACTGTCACAAATGCCAGTAGAAGCTTATATGTTTTTCACCCACTCTCATTGGGACCACATTCAAGGCTTTCCGTTCTTTGTCCCTGCCTTTATAAAAGGGAATTGTTTTCATATCTATGGCACTGTTGCTCCTAATGGTGCCACGGTCAAGCAACGATTAAATGACCAAATGCTGCATCCAAATTTTCCTGTGCCGCTACAAGTTATGGGAGCAGATTTGCAGTTTAACGACCTAGAAATCGGAGAAAAAGTCCAATTTGGCGATGTAACGATTGAAAACGCCTTGCTAAACCATCCCGGTGAAGCTGTAGGTTACCGGGTGAGCTGGCAAGACGCTGCTGCCGCCTACATTACCGATACAGAACATTTCTCAGATAGGCTAGATGAAAATGTCCTGCGTTTAGCTGATAGAGCAGATGTGCTGATTTACGATGCTACCTACACCGATGAGGAGTACCACTCTCCCGCATCAAGTAAGAAGGGTTGGGGTCATTCCACCTGGCAAGAAGCCGTTAAGGTGGCAAAAGCTGCCAAGGTGAAAAAATTGGTGATTTTCCATCACGACCCACTCCATAATGATGACTTTCTAGATCACATTGGAGAACAAGCCGCACAGGAGTTTACTGACACGATCATGGCGCGGGAAGGTTTATCAATTCAGTTAGTACCCGCTTCAGTCGCTACATCTGAAGCCGCCACCATTGCCGAGGCGTTTGCGTAAAGGTGACTTGGGGATTGATGAGCTTAACCATTAGCCAGGAATCCCTAACAACTGACCCATGACAAATTGCCAAATTATGTAAAAATGTAAAGCGTGTGGGTTACTTCTTCTCCAGCCACTGCTTTAACTCCAACTGCTGTTGCCCTAGGAAATTTTGATGGTATTCATCGCGGGCATCAACAGGTAATTCAGCCTATCTTAAAGAGCCGTGGAGTTTCGCAGACGATCGCTACACCTTCACCCTCCCCAGAGTTAGGGTTGCCCAACAAATCGCCAGATTTTGTCAAGACAACGGCTGGGGAAACAGAATCTAGTTATTCAACAGTTGTCACGTTTAATCCTCATCCCCGTGAGTTCTTTTCTGGTCAACGGCAGTTAGTCCTGACGCCTTTGGCAGAGAAGGTAAAGCAGCTAGAAGTTTTAGGGGTCGAGCAGTTAGTGTTGTTGCCCTTTGACCGGGAATTAGCAGAGTTGAGTCCCCAGCAGTTTGTAGTGAATATTTTAGTAGAGCAGCTACGGGCAACGCGGGTGAGCGTCGGGAAGGATTTTTGCTTTGGGCGAAGACGAGCCGGAACGTCAGAAGATTTGCAGGCGATCGCGGCGGCTTATGGTATTGATGTAACGATTGTGGGGCTGGAAACCTGTCAAGGCGATCGCATCAGCAGTTCCGATATTCGCACCGCCCTCCAAGAAGGCAAAGTAGAGGATGCCAATCGCTTGCTGGGTCGCCCCTACACCCTAACGGGAACTGTTAGTTCCGGACAGCAACTAGGTAGAACGATTGGATTTCCCACGGCTAACTTACAACTACCTCCAGAAAAATTTCTTCCCAGACAAGGCGTTTACGCCGTGGAAGCCTCTTCTAGCTTGACCTTATCTGCCGCTCATCCGGCTGTGATGAACATTGGACAACGTCCAACCATCAATGGAGTCGGTTACACGATAGAGGTTCACTTGTTAGATTGGTCAGGCGATCTATATGGACAGACCTTAACAGTGAGCTTGGAAAAGTTTTTGCGACCGGAACAAAAATTTGCTTCCCTAGACGAACTTAAAGCCCAAATTCAGGCAGATTGCGACACGGCAAGAGTTATTTTAGAGACTGGGGGCTAATCTAAAATGAGACAACGAATTGAGCAACTGACCGAAAATTTAGGTCAGGCGATTGTCGGTAAAGCTGATGCTATCCGCCTAGTGATTGTGGCACTGCTATCCGGTGGACACGCCTTATTAGAAGATGTCCCTGGCGTTGGTAAAACCCTTTTGGCAAAATCCTTGGCGCGCTCGATTGATGGGCGATATCAGCGCATCCAATGCACCCCGGATTTGTTACCTTCAGATATCACAGGTACCAACATTTGGAATCCCAACAGCCGCGAGTTTGAATTTCTCCCTGGCCCCGTCTTTGCTAATATCCTGCTGACAGACGAAATCAACCGTGCCACTCCCCGCACTCAGTCTGCCTTGCTGGAAGTGATGGAGGAACATCAGGTAACGGTAGATGGCACCCCTCGCCGCGTACCCTTCCCATTTTTTGTCATTGCCACGCAAAACCCCATCGAGTATCAGGGGACATTTCCCTTGCCGGAAGCGCAGATGGATAGATTCATGCTGTCCTTGAGTTTGGGTTATCCCACAGAAACAGAAGAACTCCAGATGCTGCAACGACATCAAAGTGGCATGATGTTTGAGGAGTTGAGTCCTTGTATATCTTTAGAAGACGTATTGGAACTGCGCCGTCTTTGCGCTCAGGTCAAGGTAGAAACGGCTTTGCAACAATACATCCTCAACTTAGTGCGAGCTTCTCGTGCTGATGAAGAAGTAACGTTAGGAGTCAGCCCTCGCGGTGCCGTTGCTTTGCAACGGAGTGCTCAAGCACTAGCCTTTTTGGAGGGTCGTGAGTATACAATTCCTGATGATGTCAAGTTTCTGGCACCTCATGTCCTTTGCCATCGTCTAATTCCCACAGGCGGGCGTCGTGCCAAAACAATTGTTGAGCGACTACTACGCTCGGTGCCAATTCCTTAGAGTTTTCAGTTAAGTATGTCAAAGCGTGTGAGGTCAAGAGTTCGGCGGCAAAAACGCGGGAAATCCCCTATGGTTTTGCTGCTATTCATTTTGCTGTGGAGTCTTTGCTTGGGATGTGGTTTGGCATTGAGCCTAGATGCACCCAAAGGAAGTCCGGAGTTACCAGTTTTGAGTTCTGAGTGGGAAGACAGTTTTGCTGAGGGGGCTTTTAGTGCTGCTGAGTCCTTGGAAATAGAACCCAAGAAAAACCAGACTTACTTAAACCAAAATTTATCTCCTGAATCTGACTCAGGACTATTTGCTCAAGTTCCGTCAACAACGATTGGCACAATTGATGTGGTTCCCAGTCGCTACCAACTTGGTAAAGAACTTTATCTGGAAAATTGTGCAAGCTGTCACGTTGCTATCCCACCGGAAGTGTTTCCCACTGAGACTTGGCGTCGGTTACTGCAAGAGCAAAATCAGCACTACGGTAAGCAGCTTAAGCCTCTAACTGGCCCATCTCTTTTAGTGATGTGGGACTACTTACGAACATTCTCTCGTCCCGGTAAGGAAAATGAATCTGTTCCTTATCGAATGAGTGAATCTCGCTTTTTCAAAGCTCTGCATCCCCGCGTTGACGTCCCACAAACAACAAAGGTTGGTAGCTGTGTAAGTTGTCACCCTGGTGCAGTGCAGTTTAATTATCGTGAATTGAGTTCCGAGTGGGAGAATTCTCCTTAGTGGTGAGTTATTAGTCGTTAGAGCGGTTTTTGCTCAAATACATTACCTCCAGTTCAGTTAGGAATTGGGGGCAGATGGCTTTTGACCAGTATTTATGAACCTGAGAAAAATCTTTTGAGGCGATCGCTCTCGAAATTGCCTTAATTATAATGGCGATTTTAGGCGTCGCACTTTGTACTATTTGAGGAGATGGGGGATAGGGAGAGACGATTAGTTACGAATTATGAACTATGAATAAAACTTACTTTATGGGTGTCGATGTTGGCACCACTACTACTAAAGCGATCGTTTTCTCCGTAGAGGGTGAAGCCAAGGGAATTGGAAATAAAGGCTATGACATTATTTCGCCTAAGCCCTCTTGGGCAGAACAAGACCCCAAAAAAATCTTTGGTGCTGTTCTGGCTGCCGTATGTGATGCTATTGAAAAAGCCGGGGTATCCAGTCAGGAAATTGCGGCGGTGGGTTTTAGTGCTGCCATGCACAGCTTGCTAGCGGTTGATGGGAAAGGAGAGGCGCTGACGAATGCCATCATCTGGGCAGACAATCGCAGTATTGAGCAAGCCCAGCAGCTCAAAAAAGATAATACCGGACAGGAGCTTTACCAACGTTCGGGGACTCCCATCCATCCGATGTCTCCTTTGACCAAACTGATGTGGTTACGGGAACATGAGCCGGAAATGCTGAACAAAGCGGCAAAGTTAATTTCGATTAAAGAATACATTTTCTATCAGTTGTTTGAGCGCTACGTCGTAGACTATTCCATGGCCTCAGTGACAGGGCTGTTTAATTTAAGACAGCTCAACTGGGATGCCAAAGCACTAGCGACGGCGGGAATTCGCCGCGAGCAACTTAGCGAATTAGTCCCAACTACCCATATTCTGCGGGGGATGAAGTCTGAATATGCCGCAGCAATGGGACTGAACGCAGACACGCCGATTGTAATTGGTGCTAGTGATGGTGTGCTTGCTAATTTGGGTGTCGGGGCAATAAAACCCCATCAGGTGGCTGTCACAGTGGGGACAAGTGGAGCAATTCGCAGCCTTGTTGATGCACCCTTAACTGATCCGCAAGGACGGACGTTTTGCTACCCTCTAACAGAGAAGTATTGGGCAATTGGGGGAGCGAGTAATAATGGTGGGATTGTCCTGCGGTGGTTTCGCGATAGATTTAGCGATCGCGAAATTGAGCAAGCAAAACTTGAGGGGTTAGACCCTTATGAGGTGATGATTCGAGAGGCATCACAGGTGTCAGCAGGAGCGGAAGGCTTGATTTGTCTGCCGTTTTTGTCAGGCGAACGGGCACCCTATTGGGATGCGAATGCGCGAGGAGTGTTTTTTGGCATCGGGCAACATCACACGCGATCGCATTTTATTCGCGCTGTCTTAGAAGGTATCGTCTTCAGCATGTACAACATTTATGCTGCCCTCCGAGAGCTAGCAGGCGAAACCGAATCTATTTTAGTTTCTGGCGGATTTGCCCGTTCTGAGTTGTGGCGGCAAATGATGGCAGATGTGTTTGAACAGGAAGTTTTGCTTCCAGAAGTCTACGAAGCCAGTAGTTTTGGGGCAGCAATACTGGCAATGTATGCGGTGGGGGCGATAAAAGAATTAACGGAGGTCGAGGACATGATTCACATCACCCAACGCCATCAACCGGATGCCAGCCTCTGCAAGACTTATGGCGATTTATTCCCCATTTACAAACGTCTGTACGCCAACTTAGTAGAAGAATTCAGCGCGATCGCTGACTATCAGCGTCGTTCGGCTGAGTCGCAGGATTGATCAGTTTGCAGCAGCCAGTGGGGAAGCGGAGGAGCAGGGGAGCAGGGGAGAACCTCTTACCCTTCATACTTCATACTTCACCCTTCATACTTCACCAAGCGCCTCCGGCAACGGCTTCGCCGAACATACTTCACCCTTCATACTTCACACTTCATCCTTCATTTACCATTTCTTATAGGGCAAGAACTTACCACACATAATGACCTTAACGCGATCGCCTTTGGGGTCTTCTTCCTTCTCTACATCTAGGGTGAAGTCAATTGCACTCATAATCCCGTCGCCAAATTTGTCATGAATCACCGCTTTCATTGGCATTCCGTAAACCTGCATGATTTCATAAAACCGATAAATCAAGGGATCGGTTGGAATTACAGGGTCTAAAGAACCTTTTAGCGGGCATTCTGTCAAAAGTTCAGCAAATTCCTCCCCTAACCCCAAGGCTGAGACAATTTTACTTGCCTCATCTGGGGAAGCACTTGCTTGACGGTAAATCACGGAAGCAATCCATACCTCATCCCGTCCGACAGTTTGTTCTAAGTCAGCAAAGGTGATGCCCTTTTGTTTTTTGGCAGCCAAAAGCTTCTCAGTAATCGCGGCGATCGCCATTAAAAACTCCTTCTCAAATCTCGCTTAATTAGAACTTTTGTTTCTTAGCGGATCTGTAGTCTGATATACAAGCAAGCGGGGAGTACAATCAGCTTGCCTTACCACGGCATCGACAGTCCTAAAAGCACGCCAGGACTTTCCTGTTTTCGATAAAATAATTGCGACCCTTGGAGAACCGATTCAGCAATGCGCGTAGTATTCCGTGAGTTCAACCCTTTTGATTTATGGATTTGGCTAGAGTTCAACACTGTCCCTTCTGTGATGGAGAAGGAATACGTTGAGGAAGTTTTCAACTCCTGGTTTTTCTTGGGCAAGTTGGGAGGATTTGATGCCGAAAACCTCCAGGTGCAAGAGATTGGGTTAGATATCAACTATATGGATTATGACGAGAGAGTTGCCGAAAACAGCCTGATGGCGTTGATGCACAACAAGCACGAGTTTGAGTATGAAGGGACTTGGGGACGTTGTTGGTTTGACTTGGGAACTAGCGACGCGATCGCTCTTGATGTTTTAATTAATGCTCTTAGGCAACTCTCCAAAGAGTATGTGAACATTGAGCAATTGGTTATTGGTGGTGAAAACGAAGACTGGCCCGTTGGCGATGAGAATCGGTATCTCTTCTATGATGCTGAGTGATTTTTAGTCGCTTTTTTGAACCGAGTTAATTTTTGCTCAAATCAGGCGATCGCATATACATAGATGGGTAAAGCCAATCGAATCCGCATACTAGCACTAGGGCTGATCGCAGATGGCGATCGCCTCTTTCTTTCTCAAGGATACGACCTCGTTAAACAACAAACCTTTTATCGCGCCATGGGGGGCGGAGTTGACTTTGGAGAAACCAGCTACGACGCCCTTAAGCGGGAGTTTCAAGAAGAAATACAAGCAGAACTCACTAATATCAAATATCTCAGTTGCCTAGAGAGTATATTTACCTTCAACGGCAAACCTTATCATGAGATTATTCAGCTCTATCAATGTGACTTTGCCGACCAAAATTTTTATCAGCTTGATGAATTGATCTTTATTGAAGGCGATCGTGAAAAACCCGCGCTTTGGGTAGATATCCCTCGCTGTAAATCGGGAGAGCTAAGAGTTGTTCCAGAAACATTTCTCACATTTATTTAGTACCTTTTGAAGGGAAGTTATTATATCCTTGAAATTAATTTGCTACTTTAAAAAATAAAAATATGAGGATTATAATTTCTGCCTCTCCGTATAAAGTGGCTAAATTTTTAAGTTTTTTGCTCTTATTTTTCACTACTACAGGAATTATTGCCGAAATCTTTATTTTCCTTAACTATCCATTTGGCTCCTCAGAGTGGTTTGTTGAATTATTTGACTTGGATGCTGAATTAAATCTTCCGGCTTGGTACTCGTCGTTTACCTTGTTGTTTTGCTCTCTAATTTTACGAGCCATTACACAGATCAAGAAAACTGCACGCGATCGCTACGCATCTTACTGGAAAATTCTTGCCAATATCTTCTTTTTTCTAGCGTTAGATGAAGCTTTTAGCCTTCATGAACTCTTGATTATTCCCTCGCTAAGAGAGTCTTTAAATATTCCTTCTATTTTTTATCAGACCTGGGTAATTGTAGGAGGAATTCTTGTCTTGATTTTCTTGTATTCTTACCTAAAATTTTTCTGGCACCTCCCCAAAAAGGTACAAAGACTATTTTTGATGGCAACACTCTTTTACTTGGGTGGGGCGTTGGGAATGGAAATGATCGGTGGGTATGTGTGGGAAACTTATGGCAGGCTGAGTTTAGCCTATGCGCTTTCAACCACAGTAGAAGAAGCGTTAGAAATGCTAGGTATTGTTGTCTTTATCTATGGCTTGTTGTACTACATCAGTTCCCTAGCCCCAGAAGTGAACCTGCAAATTAATTTCAGTGACAAAGCAAAGCCTTAACACAAGGTTTAGTCGTTGGAGGGTAGCCACAAAAAAAGGGCACGCATCTTTGCGTACCCCTCGATCCTGAGTAAATTCAGTTCTAACGGAACATACTGCTCACAGAACTATCTTCGTGAACACGCCAGATTGTTTCACCCAATAAATTCGCCACCGATAGCACAGTCAATTGCTGGAAGTGGCCATCCTTGGGAACGGGAATTGAGTTGGTGACAATCACTTCTTCAAATAATCCACTGGATAAGCGCTCAATTGCTGGGGGTGAGAAAACCGCATGGGTAGCGCAGGCGTAAACTTGCCGTGCGCCTTCTTCCCGCAAAATTCTGGCGGCTTCTACAATCGTACCCGCCGTATCAATCATGTCATCGACTAACACCGCTGTTTTACCAGCGACATCGCCAATAACGTTCATGACTTCGGCGACGTTGTGAGCTTGCCGACGTTTGTCAATGATTGCCAAAGGCGCATCATCTAGCTTTTTGGCAAAGGCTCTGGCTCTGGCAACTCCACCCACATCTGGTGAAACCACCACCACGTCAGAAAGTTGCTTACTTGCTAGGTAGTCTAGTAAGACAGGAGAACCATAAACATGGTCAAAGGGGATATCAAAGTATCCCTGAATTTGAGCGGAGTGCAAATCCATTGCAATGACACGATTTGCCCCTGCTCCCGTGACTAAATTAGCAACCAATTTGGCTGTAATTGACTCTCGTCCAGCAGTTTTCCGGTCTGCTCTGGCATAGCCATAGTATGGAATTACTGCCGTAATTTGACGAGCGGAGGCCCGATGACAGGCATCAATCATGATGAGTAATTCCATCAAATGATCGTTTACGGGCTGACACGTTGGTTGAATGAGGTAAACATCACAACCCCGAATCGATTCTTGGATTTGGATATAAAGTTCTCCATCGGCAAACCGCTTGCGAACCATTGGTCCCAAGTCCATGCCCAGGTAGCGAGCTACTTCTTGAGCAAGGGGAATGTTAGCAGAACCCGAAAATAGTCGGAGACGATTATTATCCGCAATTGGCGGCAGTATTGGCTGAAGCGTTAACGTTGCAGAACGGATCACGGCAGACCCTCGAAGCTGGTTTCACCGCAATCTTACCATTAGTAGTTATAAAGTTGCTTGAAATCTCTTCTGAAGCAGTGCCAATATGTCTATCAATTGCTGGTGCTGATAGCAGGGAATTCATTGACTGATGAAATCAACTTGCTACTTCGACCTCAGTATTTTTACTAAGCGGCGAGAACGAATAAAACTGATAGTCATAGCTATAGGTGAGTTTCAGCGGTTGTCATTTTGACGAAAACAATGGCTGAGACAAAACCAATTTCATTGTTCTGATGCTGAAAAAACGGCGTTGTCGATGTGGGCGCTCGACCCTAAATTTAATATTTTCATAATTAACAAGGAAGAAATGCCTAAGTAATATTGCTGAGTAGCTCTCAGCAGAGAGTTAGTTATGCCGGGGGTAGGGTAACAGCGGAAGTCATTCCAAAGCAACAACATCAGACAGTATCCCCCTGCTTATTAAGATTTTCTATGCCGATTGAGGTGGATTAGGTGCATTATCCGTGTCTCCATTGAAACCCTGTAAATTTCCTGGGAACGGTAAATTTTGTTTGAGAGGCGATCGCCACTTTCTCTTTCTCTCATCAAACCAGAACGCCGCACAACAAGAAGCCTGAGTTCTTGTTGTCACTGGTCTGCCAGACTTGCAGCAGACAGGAAATAGAGAATTTTTCTTTTCTTGAAAAATCCCCGCCTTTTGTCTTAGTATTCATCAGACATCAGGCAATAACTATCTAATCCATCTGCCTAACTAAGAATAGCTAGCACAGCTCTGAGATATCCTCAATATCACTGATTTTGCTGAGAATTATTGAGGATTAATAACTCTCTCCTGCTCCATAATATTGCTATAATATTTAATAAAAAATTCCCCTATCTAAGGAAGTAAATCTATCTGAGCGCAACTAAATATTGCTGTTAAAAAACAACAAGATAAGTTTCCGGGATGGCAAACCCTGCACATTTTCCGAAAAATAAATCGTCTTAACTGCCCCAAACGTAGAGAGTTGGCGGCTTTGTTTCATTCACGATAGGCTTAGGAAGTAACAGCGTCTTCCACGGATTCCCTAGGAATCAAATTTAGGTAAGGCGTTTTTTATCGTTTTCCTCAACGTTGCTTCTCAAGTCTATGCAACCACCGATCGCCTCTGGAACTATTTTGCAGAATCGCTACCGCTTGCTGAATATTTTAGGTCAAGGCGGGTTTGCTCGTACTTATCTGGCAGAAGACCAGGGGCGTTTTAACGAGCTTTGTGCGCTTAAGGAACTAATTCCGGCACAAAATACTCCTTACGCCGTGGAGAAGTCTAGGGAGCTGTTTCAACGCGAGGCAACGACCCTATATCAGATTCAGCATCCGCAAGTGCCGCAGTTTCGAGCGACCTTTGAGGAAAATGGGCGGCTGTTTTTGGTGCAGGACTATGTGGAGGGAAAGACTCTGCGGGACATCCTCAACCAGCGCAAACTCCAAGGTCAGTTCTTCTCAGAAATCGAAGTTCGACAGTTTTTGTTGCAGCTTTTGCCCGTACTCGATCACATTCACACTCAGGGCATTATTCACCGCGATATTTCCCCGGACAATATTATTGTCCGAGAGAAAGATGGCTTGCCCGTGCTGATCGATTTTGGGGTGGTGAAGGAATTAGCCACTCGGTTTCAGCAGCCGGATGCGGTAACTCCTGTCACGACGGTGGGAAAGCCGGGGTATGCGCCGAGCGAACAAATCCAAAGCGGTCGGGCTTATGCCAGTAGTGACTTGTATGCCCTAGCCGTGACGGCTTTAGTGTTGCTGACAGGTCAAGAGCCGAAAGATTTATTTGATGATACCCAGTTGCTCTGGCAATGGCGCAACTATGCAAATGTCAGCGATCGCTTTGCCAGGATCTTAAATCAGATGTTGAGCTACCGACCAGGCGATCGCTTCCAATCGGCAAGGGCAGCGACTCAAGCCATTGAATCGCTGGTTAATACTAATACTCCTAATACTCCCAAGCCGGACTCGGTTCAACGACCAGCAGACACCAACTCCAGCTTACCAACGCTAGCCGTGGGACACCGCCCAGAACCTGTCGCTGCGGGTTCTAGAAGCCCCAATCGAGCTGATCCCGTGATTCGCGAACCATCTACTGCATCAATTTGGGACAGTCCCTGGGCAGTAATCGGAGCGGGTTTGGTTTTGACACTCTTAGCAGGGCTTTGCTCTTGGGCAGTGGTCAGTGCGATCATGAATGCTCGACAGCAAGCTGTACCGTCGCCCATCTCTTCTCCTACTCCTACAACTCCTACCATTACTCCTAGCGCCACCCCCACAGTCACCCCCAGTCCCCAGCCCCAGACTTTCAGTCGCCAACTGAATCTCTTTCCTGGCACTACCGTTACGGAAGAGGGCAATCTGAGAGCCAACACCACCGCCAACTACATCATTAGTGGCGAACAAGGTCAACGACTCAGTGCTGGATTGAGGGGAGAAGGCGTCTTGATGACTGTCTTAGGGCCGGATCAAAATCCCGTTGATGAACAGGCGGTACGAGCGCAACGCTGGGAAGGTACACTTCCCTTTAGCGGGGACTATACCGTTCAGTTACGTACTGTCCGAGGATTACCGGAGAGCGACTATCGGCTGAATCTTACCCTAACTGACCCACCAGAACCAACACCAGAACCGACACCGGATGAAACTCCAGCACAAACCTTTGATACAGAAGTGCTGAGATTGTCAGCCGCTGGTGGGCAGGTGGTAGCGAGGGGGGCAACAGGCCCTCAGCGGATCAAGCGCTACGTTGTGAATATTCGGGAGGGAGAGCAATTAATGGCTACGGTACAACAGGGGGATGTCACCTTCGATCTTCGCTCCGGTAATGGTCAGATTGTGCAAGATCTTTCTGGTCTTACCTCTGTAGGCCCCTTGCCCTTAGATAGCGGTCAGTATTTTATTGATGTGATCGCCAAAGACCGCACAAACTTTACGATGGCTATTAGCGTCCAAAGTCCAACCAATACCATTCCACCAAACCAGTGAACGTACTACTCATTACTGGCACCGATACAGAAACGGGCAAAACGGTTTTAACCTCTGCTCTAGCCGCCTATTGGCAAACTTACCGTTCCCGCCAAAGTTTGGGGATGATGAAACCGATTCAGTCAGGAGTTGGCGATCGCGAATTGTACGGGCAGCTATTTTCCCTTGATCAATCTCCAGAGGAGATCACCCCACTCTACTTTGCCGCACCGCTAGCACCACCTTTGGCGGCTCAACAAGAGGGGCGTGTTGTAGATTTAGCCAAAATCTGGCAAGCCTACAATACCTTACAACAGCAACGAGACTTTGTTTTAGTAGAAGCCTTGGGGGGTTTGGGTTCGCCTATAACGCAAGAGCTAACGGTGGCAGATTTAGCTAGAGATTGGCAGTTGCCAACAGTCTTGGTGGTGGCGGTAAAGTTAGGAGCGATCGGGCAAGCTGTGGCGAATGTTGCCCTGGCACGCCAGTCTAAAGTTAACCTAAAAGGGATTGTCCTCAATTGCGTTAATGCTTGTCCGGATCAGGACATTGCCAATTGGGCACCGATTGAGTTGATTCAATCATTAACCCATGTTCCGGTTTTAGGGGTTATCCCTCATCTGATCGACCCGACTGATGTGGCTAAACTCGCGCAAGTTGCATCCGATTTAGATCTCGAAGGACTAGTAGGGATGGGTTTAGCCGCTCAATTTCAGTAGACGAATTTTTCAATAAAATCTGCCCCCATATATTCATTCCCCATTAAAGAAAAAAATGGTTTCTACCGTCCCCAACCAATCTTCTGTTGACCTAACACAGATTAGAGCAGAAATTCGCACCTTGCAGCCTCAAATTATCGAATGGCGCAGGCATCTCCATCAACACCCGGAACTAGGATTTAAGGAACTGCTAACGTCTGAGTTTGTTGCCCAAAAGTTAACTCAGTGGGGCATCGAACATCAAACGGGAATTGCTAAGACGGGGATTGTTGCCACGATTAAAGGCGACACCGTTGGCCCTGTATTAGCGATTCGTGCCGATATGGACGCCCTGCCGATTCAAGAAGAAAATGATGTCCCTTATCGTTCCCAGCATGACGGGATGATGCACGCTTGTGGTCATGACGGGCATACGGCGATCGCCCTTGCTACGACCTACTACCTCAACCAACACCGCAGCGACTTTGCTGGCACAGTAAAGATTATCTTCCAACCGGCAGAAGAAGGGCCAGGGGGTGCCCAGCCGATGATTGACGAGGAGGTACTGAAAAACCCGGACGTGGATGCAATCATTGGGTTGCACTTGTGGAATAATCTCCCCCTTGGCACTGTCGGCGTTCGTAGTGGGGCATTGATGGCCGCGGTTGAGTGTTTCCGCTGCACCATCTTAGGGAAAGGCGGACACGGTGCAATGCCTCATCAAACGGTTGATTCGATTGTTGTCAGTGCTCAGGTGATCAATGCTTTGCAAACCATTGTTGGGCGCAATGTTGACCCGATTCAGTCAGCGGTAGTCACGGTAGGGGAATTGCAAGCAGGAACTGCTTTGAATGTGATTGCCGATACTGCCCGGATGAGTGGCACGGTGCGCTATTTTAATCCCGATTTTGAAGGCTATTTTGGCAAGCGGATTGAGCAAATTATTGCTGGTGTTTGTCAAAGTCAAGGGGCTAGTTATGAGTTGGATTATTGGCGGCTTTATCCACCTGTCATTAATGATGGGAATATGGCGGAGTTAGTCCGTTCGGTAGCGGTAGATGTGGTAGAAACGCCTGCCGGAGTGGTGCCAGAATGTCAAACGATGGGTGGAGAAGATATGGCATTTTTCCTGCAAGCAATACCAGGGTGTTATTTCTTTTTGGGTTCGGCTAATCCCCAGAAGGATTTGGCGTATCCTCATCACCATCCACGTTTTGATTTTGATGAAACGGCGTTGGGAATGGGGGTAGAGATGTTTGTGCGTTGTGTAGAGAAGTTTTGCCGTTAGTCTGCTGTACAGCGGTTCCGTGATTTTTTGGTAGTACTTAAAACCTCCTAAACCGCTGTATCCGCAGCTTTTTTTAGGCAATAACATTGATTGGCTCTAATAGATTCTTTGCCACTGCCTTCGCTTGTTGAAATGCTAAGGAGTTATTCGTCACTTGAGTAGAAGTCGTTGCACCATCGAGGAGAATCATCCATTGGACAGCTAGGTTATCTGGATCTACAACATCCGCAGCTATTGCCAAGTCCCGGAGATATATTTTTACTAAGCGTTTATGTTCCGCACACAAAGCATGAATTGGTGAGTAGGGATCGGAAAACTCAGCCGAAGCATTAATAAAAATACAGCCAAAAAAAACAGGACTTCTAGACCATTGCTCATACATATCAAATACGGCAAATAGACGCTCAATAGGACTCTCATAGCGATCGACTTCCCGCATGAGCCAGTTACGAAAGTTCTCATCATGCTTTCGCAGACCCGCAAGAATAAGTTCATCTTTTGACCTGAAATGCCTGTAAAGAGTATTTTTAGCGACACCCGATTCAGCTAAGATTTTGTCAATGCCCGTAGCGTGAAAACCATACTGGTGAAATAGCTGGAGCGATACATTGACAAGATGTTCACGAGACTGCTTTGCCATATCAATTCTCTAAATTCTAGGGGAATGTTAATACTACTTGTGGACTCAACAAGAGTTAGTTGAAATACAGCTCTGTTCTAACAAATTATTGTTTTTGTCGGGGAAAGTCTGATTTATACCTCTGATTCTAATCAGTTGACGACAATACAGATCTGTCCTATTATGTTTGTGCTGTCCGCAAAAGAGAGATTGATTCTTAGCCTGAGGTTATTCCTTGCCCTGCATACTGGCTGGTAATTTCAATTACGTTAACGTCTGGGTATCGTTTGCGTCCATGTTGCAAGGCGACTTTCTCAGTTAAGACGGATAGAAGACAGATCTGTACTTGTGCAATCTACTTCACAGTTCATTGGGATTACAGCAATCTTTAAGTCAATTGATTACGCTATAGAACCCATTGCTGAATTGGCTCCAAATATTCAGCATCTTAGCGTCCTCATTAGCCACTTAATAATTTGAAAATTGTTGAAATCCGATTTTTGAATCTTTAGGAGAAGTTATGGCGATTCAATTGAACAATCCTCGTCAAATTGCCAGAGATCTACTCAAAGACTCTGTATCCAGCGATTTATGGAGAGACAATCAACAGTTCGTTGTCCGCTTTCGCGATCGCTTACAGCAACATCCCATTACTCACCACCCCGCGATTCAAGCATTAAATCAAGCTTCCTTTGGGCTAGATGCCATGCGGAAGATCCACTTAGATTATCGCCACGCCATTGTGCAAATTTTTACAGATGCCCTGCTGATGGCGCAAGTACAGAGTCGGCAAGTAGAACAGAGATTAGCATCAGGAACTAAGATGTATGCTCGATTTCTGCTCACCCTCAACACTCTAGATGAGGTGGGATTTAAACCTGGAACAGACCAAAGCGGTTACTATCGAGGCAATCCTCTAGAAGCCCATTATCCTTTATATGAAAGGGTTCTCGATAGTCTGGGGGTCAGTATTAATCAACGAGCAGCTTATACTCCAAGCCCGCAGGCGGATAGTGTCCGAACGTTCTTGGAAGATGCCTACGGCGATTTTAATTCAGTTGTTGCGTTGCTTGCTGTTGGTGAGCGGGTAGTTGTTCTCTTTAGCGCTCCATTGCGAGAAAATGCTAAAGCTGTTGGAGTAGAAACTGGAGAGGGCTATTACCTCAATCACGGCGCGAGTGACGACATGCAAGCAAAAGCAGATGATGATACCCATGAAGATGATCTTTGGTATGTTCTCATGCAGTCTCTTTTGCCCACTGAATATGAAAGAGTAACAGCTCTTTGCGATCGCTACTGTGATTTGTGGATGGCTTTTTGGGATGCTCAAATGCTGTTGACTCAGGAGCAGCGAGTAGAAGGTGAGGCAGTCATCGCCTAACAAGGCACTGGAGGGATAGACCATCATCGGTTAAATTAATATGTCATCTGGATATCATGACGGAGAGAAGGCTGTTCAGTTACGTGCCAGAAGGCAGTTTGAAGCTGAGCAACTCAATGGGATGGTTCGCCCGACGCTCACGCTTGCTCCTAAACGTTTTCTGGAATCCCAAAGTTTAGCAGTGGTGGGTACCGTCGATGGAATTGGTCAGGTTTGGGCTTCACTACTCACAGGTTCCCCTGGTTTTTTGCAAGCATCGACAGAGCGGCGAGTTCAGATCAATGCCACCCCGATTCCAGATTCGCCCCTGAGTGCCGCATTAAAGGAAGGAACTCCCTGCGGTGTGATAGTCATTGATTTAGCCTCTCGTGTCCGTTTGCGGCTGAATGGGAATGCAGTTCAGACACCTGACAACAGCATCGTGTTAGACCTGCGGCAAGTGTATTTTAATTGTCCTCAGTATATTCAGAGACGCTCCATCAAAACTTCTGGGGCTAAACCACAAGCACCTGTAACAACAGCCGCTGAAGCCCTCACCTCCGTGCAGATTCAATGGATTAATCAAGCTGACACCTTCTTTATTACCAGTCTTCATCCTGAATCAGCTTGTGCCGATGCCTCTCATCGGGGTGGTTTTCCAGGATTCGTTCAGGTATTAGATTCTCAGACTCTGATTTTTCCAGACTATGCGGGCAACAATATGTTTAATACGCTGGGCAATATTCATCTCAACCCGCGCACAGGAATACTTTTTCTTGACTTTAAACAGGGTAAAACCTTGCAATTAACCGGGGAGGCGCAGATTCTTTGGGATGCAGAAGCAAGGAAAGGATTTGTAGGAGCAGAGCGTGTTGTCCGGTTTGATGTCCATCAAGTTTTAGAAGTTTCAAGTGCAACATCTTTGCGTTGGGATTTTATTGACTACTCACCCTACAATCCGGGAATTAGGGACTAGGTAGTTCAACAACTTGAATCTGAATAAGTAGGACATGTAAGTAATTAGAGGTTTGTCGTGAGGGTTAAATTCCTCACAATGGCGCTTAAGCCCTGACTAAGAAACATTTAAAGAAATATTACCTTGTAAAACAAAGTTTGATTTATTCCCGCCTACTTACTTAGGTCATCCTCATCGGCTCTACCTCCACAAATCATGGCAGTAGGAGAATCATGGAAACAGAAAAATTGTTTGTGAGTGTCTGCATTCCGCAGGAGATTCGAGATAATTTGCAGCAGTACCAAGACGGACACGAGATTAAATCAACTTCAACGGCGGTAGAAGCAATTCTGCGAGAGTATTTTCAGACTGACGGTGAATTAGAGTGCGTACCGTTATGGCAGTTTAAACTACTAGAGGAGAAAGTGAGGGGGCTGAGTCGGCAGGTTGAGACACTGATTGCTGCGGCTCCTTCACTTGCACCTCTTGGAACAGAAGCCAGCACAGAAGAGCATGGAAACGTGCCTCAGCCAACTATCGCTTCAACTTACGAAGAGATAGAGGATGAACCTTGCGAAGTTTTGACAGCGTTTTTATCCCCTGATCCAGTTGATCAGAAGATAAAGGATAAACCTCCGACTGACTGACAAAAGTCCTACATCCGCTTGATTGATCGAGGAGTGGAATTTGGCGATCGCTAAATCTCACACCCCACCATACCTGTTATCTGTGTTGGGTTCACGCTGTTCAACCCCACCTACTCGGAAATTTTGATGTTACTACTTATGCCAGAAGGCGATCGCACTCTATTGGAGGATACACTTCAATCAGGAAAGTGAATTTCTTGCTCTACTTTTAAACCCGCTAAAAACTCTCGATCTTGGCTGATATGAGGAAATTTTAGCTGAGAATCGGGAATTCCCTTTTCTAGATAGCGTTGGCGGAGAACGGCAAAGCTACCGGGAGCAAGAATGCGGAGGCGGGGGTCGGGAACGTACTTGCTGGGTCGCTTCAAGGCATAGGAGGCGTTGGCTTGGCAGAGTTGGCGATCGCAACTCTCCAAAAATACCTGGGGATTCTCCAATGTTTTCCCTGGAAGTAACTCAATATTGATTAAGTAGCAAGGTGAAGTAATACTTTCAGAAAGGGTGATACAGAAATCCTCCAGCAGCCCCCCATATTCTTGCTGCAAGGATTGCATTACTTGCGTGGCGTGGTATTCCGTTGTCTTTTCCGTCGTAGCGGATAGCGTCCCTCCCGAACGATAGCGGAAAACAATTAAGGGTGCGGTGTTGTAAAACCCAACAACTTCCACAACATCGCCAATATCGTAGCGGTAGAAGCCGCTGTAGTTCGTCGTCAACAATCGGTAGCGTTCCCCAACCTTCACTTCTGTTGCCAGAAGGGTTTTGGGCTGTTCTGCATCCCATTGATCACAGGGGACAAATTCAAAGAAGCCACTTTCAACCGCCAAAACGCTACCATCGGTATCGACATCCGGGTAAATACTAAAGGTGGCTTCGGCAGAGGAGTAAACAGCACCAAAGATCGGTGTATCGCCAAAATAGAGGGGAAAGCGCTCGAAGTAAAAGTCAGACGTTCCTCCCCGTGCAGCAGCAACGAAAGATAAGTCTTGCCAAGCAAGTTTGGGGGTGAGGCGTCCATGGGACTGAACAATCTCGCGGAGTTCGTGAGCGCGCTTGGGGTCAGCTGACCACTGTTTTTCTAGCTGGGTGCGGACTTCCGGTTCTAATTCTAGCCAACTAGCGATTGTGCCTTTGTCGATATCCTGGATTAGATCTTCGGCGTAATGTTCTAAATAGTTGCAAGTTCGCAACAGGAGCATAGGAAAGTTGGCAGTCATTCCCCGCGTAGAGCGATCGCGCAAGGCAAACAGTAGGCAAACGTAGTGACGTGTGAGGCTATTACTAGGTAGTAGTGTCTCAAAGGGATTGGCAAACACTTGCTGGTAGAGGAACTTACCCATGCGGAGAACGCCGACACTTGCTTGACCGTAATTAATCCCGTTCTTAGTGCGTCCCACCAACTGCACGGAGTTGGTGACGAGCAATTTGCCAAACTTGAGGTTTCTCGCTTTTAAAGCTGAGGCTAGAAAGCCGACACTGGTGAGGTTGGCTCGTTTTAAGGAGTTCTGAAAGCGTTTGGTGACGGGAATCAGCTTTCGCACTCCCGTTGAACCGCTAGTGAGGTTGATGAAGACCACCGGATCAGCGGTAAGAACGTTCGGTTCGCCCTGGAAAATTTGCTCAGTTAGGGGTTCGTAGCTACTGTAGGGGAGGACAGGGACGCGATCGCGAAATTGATCGACGGTTTTAATTTCCCTCAGTCCATACTTTTGCCCCAGTTCCGTATCTTGCTGCACTCGCAACAAGTCGAGCAAAAACCGCTCTTGCACCGCCGCCGTTTGATGCGTTTTTCTTACAAAATTTACCTTGGCAGCAAGTGCGATCGCTGTCAAAACTGGTAGCAAAAAATTTGCCATTAAAGCCTCTCACCCTCACAACTCAGCAATAGCTGTCGATTAAAGCAGATTTGTTCAGATAGCACCAATTGATCAGGACTGGCGATCGGATGTTCCTCGCTTTCAAGGAGGGACAAAACCCGTCTAGAGCAGCTTATACCGACTCCTCGCGCCATAACTATGCGTTTCAAATTATCCATTGGGTACGGCATTAATTAAACCCGTTGTAAAACACCGCACTAGGCGCAGAGTCAAGGAAACAGAGGAGAGGGAGATCTACAGCTTAACGTTCAGCACCCCTAACTTCAGACTGAAGACGCTAGACTCCCTTAATATTTAAATTACAACTTGGTGTTGAGGAAAAGAGAGGCGATGACCGTTTTAGAAGACGCTGTTGTTGGATTCACCTGTTTTGTCGTAGCTTTTGTGTTGGCGAGTTTGGTTGAGTACTGGCTACACCGCTTAATGCACGTCAATCAGCGAATTGGCGATCGCCACCGCGATCATCACCGTCGCAATGAAGGACAGGGGGTGCTATGGGAGTTTCGTGACTACGTTAGAGGCAGCCTGATAGTCATGGGCTTAATGTTTTTCTACTCCTGGGAAGCAGGAATCGGTTGGTTATTGGGAGGATTGGTTTATGCTGCTTTCTCCGCCTATGCCCATCAATTGCAGCACGAAAACCCCAGGAAGTGCTTTTGGATGAAAATGCCTGTTCACTATGTCCATCACAAGTATGGTATGTGGCATCACAACTTCGGACTTGCTGTGGATTGGTGGGATCATGTTTTTGGTACCTATAAGGCTGTGGAATGGCTCACTGAGGAAGAACTACAGCAACCACCAAGGGGATATGGGGAACTGCGTTGGTGGTAAGTCCTTCTGATGATTAACAAGGACGCCTATTTGCATAGCCGGGTAAAAGGCAAATTATCATCAACTAATGGCAATATAACCAATGGATAATCTAAAAAAATTCTAGTTTCTGTCCCCTTTCTTCAGGTAAGCGTGATATGGTTCCTACAACGCTTTGAGTTTTTCCGATAGGTATCACTGTAGGAGAATTTCTTTGAACTACTTCCATGAGGCAAAAGCCCACTTTATTGCCAGTCACCAGCATCCGGTTAACAAAATTCTGCACCACATTACTAACCTACTGGCGATCGCGGCGGTCATTCTACTGTTTTACGATTGGCGTTTGACCCTTGTCTGCTTGGTGTTTACCCAAGTCTTTGCCTTAGGGGGACACGCTTTTTTTGAAAAAAATGAACCCGCTTTTAGGAAGTATCCTGGCATCACTATTCTTGCCTCCCTATCATGGTCATTTGAAAACTGGTTTGGCTTACGACAAGTCTGGACTTATATTAGTCGCAAACAGAGTGCATTGAATTAAGGTTTCCAGCTGACAAATCTCCCTTAAAAGCCAACTTAAAACCCAATTTATATGAAAAGAAAGGTTAGAAATTCTAACTTTTCTACCGCCGATCTTTACCAGTGAATTAATTAAGGAGCATTCATGTACGAAGGTTTACTAGTCATTGATGCCGATGCCCATAAACTAGAAAATCCCCTGCTCTTGCGGGATTATATAGAACCAGAGTATCGCGATCGCATCGGTTTAGTGATTGATAGTCTAGGTGACCAACGAGCGCGAGTTGTAGACTTCAATCCAGCGACCGGTAAAAACGACTTTATGCGGATGTTCCCGCAACCTCAGGGACTAGGTAAAGGTGGCTTTCGGAATCTGCATCCAGATACAACCCTAGGTGCGATGTTCAATCGAGTCCGGATTGAACATATGGATCAAGAGGGAATTGAAGTCCAGGTTATTTACGGCACACTCAACTTAATCTTTTCTAGCCTTTTAGATAAGGATTTAGCGATCGCTCTCTGCCGTGCCTATAACACTTACATTGCCGATGACTGTCGAGGATACGATAACCGCCTTAAACCGATTGGAGTATTACCGCTACAGGATGTAGATGCCGCCGTTGCGGAAATGTATCGTTGTGTCAATGAGCTAGGAATGATTGGCGTAGCCGTTGCCCCAAACCTACCCATTCCTCACCCCAAAGCACCGGATGCGTTCCCAGACATCCGCACCTGTAAGGCGATTAGCCATCCTGACTTCCGCCCTATCCTCCAAGCAGCTGTAGACCTCGACATTGCCCTCGGCATTCATGGAGGCCCTGGTTCTTCCATGGTGGGTGGTATTGCCGACCACATGGAAACCTTTGTCCTTAACCATATTTTTGTCCAGCGAAACCAGCAACAACTAGCTTTAGCGCGGATGGTCTTTGACGGGGCGTTTGAGCAATTCCCCACTCTCCGGGTTGGCTTTTTAGAAGGCGGTTGTGGCTGGCTACCTGACCTCGCCCATGCCTTTCACGAGCATTGGGAAAAACGCATCCGAGACTTTGACCCTAAGCATCCTTATCGCCCTTCCCTGATGGAATTCACTAAATTGATGATTCAGGAAAGAGGCACCCACAACAATATCAACCTGATTAGTCAGGCGAAAAACCTTTTTGATCTGTTGTGGAATGCTCAACATGACCCAGCCTCTATTGAGGATGAGAGCCTTTATGAGCACTACGACCTCCGCCACCGCGACCCCCTAGAGTATTTTGAACGCGGTCAAATCTTTACCTCCTTTGAATCCGACGATCCTGGCCCGTCTTATCTGCACACCGCCATGGGGGAAGTAGGTAAGCAACTCGCTTGCTTCTCTGGCGACTATGGTCACTGGGATGGCGTCCTTCATAACTGTGTTAAAGATGCCGCAACCGTTGCTGATTATGACCGGGAGCATCTGGGACTTTTGCTAGGAGGTAATGCACTAGCATTGTATGGCGATCGCCTACGTCAATCCCTACCTTCTAACAGCGTAGTTTCTGCAACGAGTTTGAATACCAAGGTTGATTAAAAGCCGGAAGAAACTCCCAACGTTCTTCACTCTTTTAACCTTCAACCCTTTGTAGTGTAAGGTTTGACAAATGCGAGTTTTACTCCTATATCCCCTCTTTCCTAAATCATTCTGGTCTTTTGATAAAGCCTTAGAACTAATCGGGCGGAAGGTTTCTCTTCCCCCTTTGGGGATGATCACCGTTGCGGCTATCCTGCCCCAAACCTGGGAGTTTCGCCTGGTAGACCGTAATGTTCGCCTGGAAACCGAAGCCGACTGGGATTGGGCCGATTTAGTGATTGTCTCCGGCATGATTGTCCAGAAACCCGATTTGTTGCACCTAATTCGCGAAGCGAAGCGGCGTGGCAAACTAGTAGCGGCGGGAGGGCCCTACGTTACCTCCGTTCCTGAAGCCGCTCAGGAAGCCGGGGTAGACTTTTTGGTTTTGGATGAGGGCGAGATTACCTTACCGCTTTTGGTTGAAGCTCTCTTAGCGGGGGAAACCTCAGGTACATTCAGCGCTTGGGGCGAAAAGCCTGATGTCACTACCACACCCGTTCCTCGATTTGACCTGCTGGATTTGGACGCCTACAACGAAATGTCGGTGCAGTTCTCGCGGGGATGTCCGTTCCAGTGCGAGTTCTGCGACATTATCGTTCTCTATGGACGGAAGCCGCGCACCAAAACGCCCGCGCAAATGGTGGCTGAGTTGCAAAGTCTCTATGACCTAGGGTGGCGGCGCTCGGTGTTCTTAGTAGATGACAACTTCATTGGTAACAAGCGCAACGTTAAACTCTTACTGCGCGAACTCGGTTCCTGGATGGCAGCTAATCAATACCCCTTCCGCCTTGCAACCGAAGCCTCAGTGGATTTAGCTCAGGATCAGGAACTGCTAGATCTGATGATCCAGGCTAACTTCGGTGCGGTGTTCTTGGGCATTGAGACACCAGACACCGATAGTTTGTCGCTGACGCAGAAGTTTCAGAATACCCGCAACTCTCTCATGGAATCGGTTGAGATTATCAATCGGGCAGGCTTGAGTGTGATGGCTGGTTTTATCCTGGGCTTTGATGGTGAGAAGACAGGAGCAGGTCAGCGGATCATTGACTTTGTGGAAGCAACGGCAATCCCCAAAGCCATGTTTGGTATGCTCCAAGCTCTGCCTAATACGGCTCTATGGAAGCGGCTACAAAACGAAGGTCGTCTGCTGGAGGAGAACCAGGAGACGCAGGGTCATCAGATGGCTCTAATGAACTTTACACCAACCCGACCGCTAGAAGAACTGGCTCGTGAGTATGCCAACTGCTTTTGGGAACTCTATGAGCCGAGCCGCTACCTCTCCCGCGTCTATCGGCACTTCATGACCATGACGCCAGCTCCTCACAAAGTACCGTTTCGGATGCTGGAGCCAATCGAAATGAAGGCCGTGCTAACTATCTTCTGGCGACAGGGAATCAAGCGCAGCACCCGCTTCCAGTTCTGGCGTCAACTCTTCTCAATTATGCGGCGCAATCCGAATGTGTTTGTGCCTTACTTGAGCAATTGCGCCCTCATCGAACACTTCATCCAGTACCGCCAAATTGTGCGCGACGAAATCGAAGCCCAACTGGCTCAGTACTCAGCATCCGAAGCTAATGAACAATCTTCAATTCCTCAAATAAAAGAATCAATTGCCCTGAACAGCTAAAAATTTATCAGGATTGAAAATTCCGGCTTAGGAACAATTACTAAGCCGGATTCGCCTGTTATCTAGGTGCATAGCTCATGGCGAGGTATAGGCACTCTCAACAAAAAATCTCAGGTGTTGAGTAAGTAGGATTTGACAAATTCCTACTGATTGATCAAATTGTCGCCGTAAACAGTAACCAGTTCTGATGAATATGATCGCGTTTGATCAGGATACAAGTTCTAAGCGGGAGAATTTGAGAGTGAGCTATCCTTAAATTGATTACGAACGTATTAATACTTTTGGTATGAGGTAAAAATTATATGAAAGTTTTACTACTTTATCCGTTATTCCCAAAAACTTTTTGGTCTTACGAAAAAATTCTGGAATTAGTCAATCGCAAAGTCTTGCTACCGCCATTAGGGTTAGTTACCGTTGCGGCGATTTTGCCTCAAGAGTGGGAATTTAAACTGGTAGACCGCAACATCCGTGCTGTGACTGAGGAAGAGTGGGCATGGGCAGATCTGGTAATTCTCTCGGCAATGATTGTCCAGAAAAAAGATTTACTAGAACAAATTCAAGAAGCAAAGCGGCGGGGTAAGTCAGTGGCAGTAGGAGGTCCCTATCCCACGGCATTACCGGAGGAAGTTCAGGCGGTGGGTGCCGATTACCTAATTTTGGATGAAGGGGAAATTACGCTGCCGATGTTTGTTGAGGCGGTGCAGCGTGGTGAGTCCGGCGGCACATTTCGGTCGGATGGCAATAGACCAGATGTCACAACAACACCAATTCCCCGTTTTGAGCTTTTAGAACTAGATGCTTACGACTCAATGTCGGTGCAGTTCTCGCGGGGGTGCCCCTTTCAGTGCGAATTTTGCGACATTATCGTGCTATACGGACGCAAGCCGAGAACGAAAACGCCAGCTCAGTTACTGGCTGAGTTGGATCACCTTTATGAACTGGGCTGGCGGCGGGGCGTCTTTATGGTCGATGACAACTTTATCGGCAACAAGCGCAACGTCAAGCTTTTGCTTGAAGAGCTAAAGGTCTGGCAGGCAGAACACCAGTATCCCTTTAAGTTCAATACGGAAGCTTCCGTGGATTTGGCTCAGGATCAAGAAATGCTTGATTTGATGGTGGACTGCAACTTTGATGCCGTGTTTCTGGGGATTGAAACTCCGGATGAAGAAAGCTTGACGCTCACGAAGAAGTTTCAAAACACCCGCAGCTCCCTAGGGGAGGCGGTACAAACGATTACCAAAGCGGGGCTGCGTCCCATTGCTGGGTTCATTATTGGCTTTGACGGGGAAAAATCAGGCTCCGGCGATCGCATTGTTCGCTTTGCCGAACAAACTGCCATCCCCACCACTACCTTTGCAATGCTGCAAGCTTTGCCAAATACCGCCCTCTGGCACCGATTAAATAAGGAAGGACGCCTGCGAGGGAAAGATGGCAACATCAACCAAACCACATTGATGAACTTTGTCCCCACTCGCCCTGTGGAGGAGATTGCCACAGAGTATGTTGAGGCATTCTGGACGCTGTACGATCCAGAAGGTTACTTAGACCGCACCTATCGCTGCTTCCAAATCCTGGGTGCTCCTCGGCACAAAGCGCCCTTTAAGTTCCCGGCACTGGTGGATTTGAAGGCACTAGCGATCGTCTGCTGGCGGCAGGGCATTAAGCGCCACACCCGCTGGAAGTTTTGGCATCATCTCTTTAGCATCATGAAGAACAATCCTGGGGTGTGGGAGCATTACCTCGCTGTTTGCGCCCACAACGAGCATTTTCTGGAGTACCGACAAATTGTTCGGGATGAGATTGAAGAGCAGATACGGGAATTTAAAGCGCAACAGCTTCCTCTTCAAGGGAAAGTGCCAGAAAACAAAGAAGCGATCGCTACGACGGTTTAGCTTCCCAGCTCCGGGAGTGGTCGTTCCACAGCCGTTGGCGATCGCATAACGTCAAATTTAAGCCAGTGACAGCTAACCGGGTAAGAGGCTCAATTATCCCAGCGACTGGCTTCTTCATGAAACGCAATTTGTGTTGGCTGTCTGGTGCGTTAAATTGACAAGTGAGCGATCGCAATCCTCAACTAACAAGCTCTTCTAAACAACTGGTCGTAACTTTATAGAGGCATCTATGCCAAGAACCCAACGTAACGACAATTTCATCGACAAAAGCTTCACAGTGATGGCAGACATGATCCTCAAAGTTCTGCCTGCTAATAAAAAAGCCAAAGAAGCATTTGTCTACTACCGAGACGGGATGTCTGCTCAAGCTGATGGAGAATATGCCGAAGCCTTAGATAACTACAAAGAAGCGCTGACTCTAGAGGATGACCCCTACGACCGCAGCTATATTCTTTACAATATGGGGCTGATTCATGCTAGTAATGGCGAGCATGAGAAAGCATTGGAACTATATCATCAGGCAATCGAGCTAAATGCGCGTCTGCCTCAAGCCTTGAATAATGTTGCTGTGATTTATCACTACAAAGGGGACAGGGCAAAAGAAGCTGGAGATGAAGACACGGCAGAAGCTTTATATACTGAAGCGGCTGAATGTTGGAAACAAGCGATTCGTCTTGCCCCCAACAACTACATCGAAGCTCAAAACTGGCTGAAGATCACAGGCCGCTCGGAAATGGACGTTTATTTCTAGTGAGTCAGGATTCATCTGAGGGATAAGTGGCTCGTACAGGCAAGGCATAATGTGGCTTGCTTGTACAACCCTCAAATCAAATTGACAGCTTGCTAGATTGTCTATCGCCCGAAGTCAGTTGTTTTGATATAGAAGCGGGTTTTACAAACAACTTTATTGTTATTAGTAAACTTACTAAACCTGCCCTTTGAAATTTCTCCCCATTACCCAAACCTGATGATTGATCGCGAACAAGTTCGTAAAGTTGCCAAGCTTGCACGTTTGGAAATTAATGACGCCGAAGAAGAACAAATGGCGGCGCAAATAAGCAGTATTCTGGAATATTTTCAGCAGTTAAGCGAGCTGGATACTGAGAATGTCTCCCCGACTACGCGGGCAATTGACGTTAGCAATATTACTCGAGCAGATGAGTTAAAACCCTATCTGGATCGGGAAGCAATGCTTCAACAAGCGCCCGATCGAGATGATGATTATTTCAAAGTGCCGAAAATTCTTAGCATAGAAGAGTAACAAACCTCATTACAAGGTTACTCGGAGGAAACTATGGCAACTGGAATGCTCGTTGATGGGCAATGGACAAACGAAGCCTACGAGCAAGATGACCAGGGCAGATTTAAGCGGAATCCGACAAAATTCCGCGATCGCGTCAGCGCTGATGGCTCGACTGGTTTTAAAGCGGAGGTGGCGCGCTACCATCTCTACGTCTCTCTTGCCTGCCCTTGGGCTCACCGCACCCTAATTATGCGGCAACTGAAGGGTCTAGAAGAGGCGATTTCGCTTTCGATTGTTGACCCCTTTATGGATAAAGATGGCTGGGAGTTTTCTGATGCTCCTGGTTGTATTCCTGATACGGTGAATGGTGCTCGTTATCTGCGGGAAATCTATGTTAAAGCTGACCCTAATTGTACAGGGCGGGTGACAGTACCTGTTCTGTGGGATAAGGAGAAGGGCACAATTGTCAATAACGAGTCCCGCGAGATTATCCGGATGTTTGACACGGAGTTTGAGGGGATTGCCAAAAACTCTACCAGCTTCTATCCCCAGCCTCGGCGTGAGGAGATCGAACAAGCCATTGATGCAATTTACCAACCCATCAACAATGGGGTCTATCGGGCAGGATTTGCTACGAAGCAATATGCCTACGAAGAGGCAGTTACAGAGCTATTTGAGGCACTGGACTATTGGGAAGATGTTCTCAGCAAGCAGCGTTACATGTGTGGTGATGCGATTACAGAAGCCGATTTCTGTATGTTCACCACACTGTTTCGCTTCGACTCCGTCTACTACGTTCATTTCAAGTGCAACCTCAAGCGGATCGTTGATTATCCCCATCTCTGGAAATACTTGAAAGACCTCTATCAGCAGCCGGGAGTCAAGGAAACCTGCAATCTTGATCAGATTAAGCAGCACTATTATAAGAGCCACCCTCATGTTAATCCGATGGGAATTGTACCCAAAGGGCCAATTATTAACTTTGAAGAATCCCACAATCGCCATCTGCTCAATACTAAGGCAGGGGTGGGAACTCTAGAACGCTCAGGGGTGAACATCACCACAGAGTTGCTGTAGGTTGGTAACAAAGTCTGGATAAGAGATAGCCGCAGCTTCTGCTCGGTAGATTGTGGTGGTACCCGTGGCATTGAGAGCAGCGATCGCTAGACTCATAGCTATGCGGTGATCGGTATAGCTATCAACATTTGTACCCGTAAGGGGGGTGCCGCCTACGATCTCTAACCCATCTGGGAGTTCGGTGACGCGTGCCCCCATACGATTAAGTTGGGATGCCATGGCGGCAAGGCGATCGCTTTCTTTAACACGCAGTTCTGCTGCATCTCGAATCACAGTTGTACCTTCGGCAAAAACGGCTGCAACTGCCAGAATTGGAATCTCATCAATGAGTCGGGGAATTAAATCACCCGCGATCGTGCAACCTTTTAGCCGTCCATAACGCACTCTCAGGTCGGCAACGGGTTCCCCAGCAATTTCTTGTTGGTTTTCTAACGTTACATCCGCCCCCATCATTTCCAGGGCTTCTAAAATACCTGTGCGGGTGGGGTTAACACCGACATTTTCAATTAGGAGTTCCGAATCCGGTACAATCGCTGCTGCAACGAGCCAAAAGGCAGCAGAGCTAATGTCTCCCGGAACAACAATGTTTTGTCCCTGGAGTTTAGCGGAACCTGTAACCGTAACGCTGTGCGTTTCTGGATCAATAGTTAGTTGTGCCCCAAAGGCTTTGAGCATCCTTTCGCTATGGTCGCGGGAAAGAGCCGGTTCGGTAACAGTAGTTTGCCCCTCGGTCATTAAACCCGCCAAAAGAATGCAGGATTTGACCTGAGCTGAGGCAATGGGGGAGTAGTAATGAATCGGTTTGAGGGTTTTTCCTTGGATAGCTAAAGGAGCTAGAGAGCCTTTCTTGCGTCCCCAAATGGCTGCTCCCATCTGCTGTAGAGGTTGGACGACACGAGACATAGGACGCGATCGCAATGACTCATCGCCCGTCACGCTAAAGAATCGTTCTGGATGAGAGGCAAGAATTCCTAGCATTAGACGTAGAGTAGTGCCGGAGTTCCCTGCATCTAGAACGTTTGTTGGTTCGAGCAATTGTCCTAGCCCAATTCCCTGCACTCGCACCAACTCTGTATTCAGTTCGGAGATCTCAGCTCCCATCGCCCGAAAACAGCTTGCCGTGCTGCGGGGGTCTTCTCCCAAAAGTAATCCCTGAATCTGGGTTTCTCCTTGCGCGATCGCTCCCAACATTAAGGCACGGTGAGAGATAGACTTATCCCCTGGGACTTTGAGGCGTCCTTGCAAGGATATTCCTGATGCGGGACTTTGGATACTTAGGTGGTGCTGATCTTCAATAGCTTTCAGTGAAACAACGGTGGCTGGCATAAGGATGAGCGATCAGTAAACTAGGGAAGCTAGATTTTATCAGAGTAAGTCACTGTATTACTGGTTGCCCTCTCTTCTAGTCGCAAAAGCAAAAATGAGCCTTCTTTCTGGTTTAGTATGTCTCATAACTTTAAGGAAAAAGTAAGCCAGCCTCACACCATTTTACTGACAGGGTTTAAAGGTACTCAGGTAATGATGCTTGTTTAAGAGTGCGATCTCTCAACAGCTGAGCTCCATTAAATTTATTTAAATCCTCCTACTGCCTTCTTTTTCTTTTTCCCCTTATTCTTTGACTTCGATTTGTTGACCTCTACCAGGGCTTCTTGAAACAGGTTATGCAGATGTAGTGGCACGCTGGCTATTTCTGGCAAATCCGGCTCTAAAGGTTTGTTGTGCTCTTGCAGTAAGCTTTCTAAGTCGCGCTTCAGCTTAAAATCTGGACGTGTTAAGACGGTTTGCAACAATTTTTCTAGTTGAGTTGGGTGTCCCTCGGCCAGTCGTTGCCAAATGAAGGCGTTAATTCTCGGCTCTTGGAGGTATTTACGAACTAATTTTTCAGCGGTGTTGTTGATTTGCCAATCTTCTGATGCCAAAATAGTTTGGAATTGGCTGTAATCAGGCAAAAACATCTGTCCCCAACGCGGATGAGTTAAAACAGTTACCTGTTCTGCTCTCTTCAACTCTGGTGGTAACTCAGCCTTTGGCATCACCATTTTAGTTACTCCTTGGCTGCGCTCAAATAGTTGAGAGATCTCATCAGAGTCAGCACCTGCCTCAACCGCCGCCGCTTTCATTTCTTCCTCTGTCAGACCAGCTTCATTTGCTAGCTCAGAGAGAGACTTTGATTCATCCACCCCTGCTGCGGCTAACTGCTGCTTAGTTATGATCTCTTGTAATTCGGCAATTTTTTCATTCAGTTCACGCCCCGGTAGGGTCACCTCATCACTGCCGAAAAAGTCAAGAAATTCCTGATGATATTTTGCAACCGATTTCCATGCCTCCTCTAGAAGTTTAGGAGCATCACTATAAAGAGCTCCTTTATGATCGTCTTTAAAGTTACCGATTGCAACAGCTAGTTTAGGTTTACCCAAACGACCCATTGGAATACAGGGGCCAGAAAACATCCAGTAATCATCAGTTACTGGTGCAATGCGAACGAGCAAAATTTCTCCCTCTTTGAAGCGCTCCATTTCTTTGAGAGTTTTAGTATCGTTAGGTTTAACACAGTAGTGTTTAGCGCTTAGCCAGTTCATTAGTTCAAAACCATCAGGGAGAATTTTGATGACTGCAAACAAGCCAATGAAACTACGATGCCAGCTTTTTAGTAACGTGCGATCGCTATTTGAAAGCTCTAATTGTTCTTTAATAAACACATCTATAGGTGTCTTACCCCTGACTTCACCCTCAGTCAAAAAAGAATCAATCAAGAGATTCTGTTCGTATGTTGGGTCGTAACGATTATTTTTAGCTTCTTTACGAGAGTTTGTCGCCACATAAGATTCTAAAGATTCTGCTAGGTCTCCTTCTGCTTCAATAACAAACTCTATTAATGATTGCTTGAGTTGGCGTGCCCTTTCTAATCTTGCATCCACAGCAGAATCTCTAATTTCAAAAACTTCAGATTTCAACTACTATAAAACTAAAAAACAGAACAAGCCTCTTTCCGTAGATGGGAAAAGAGGCTTGTGCTTTTGTTTAAAGAATATAGACCTGGCATTGAGCTATTTTCCCGTAGG